>CALBTQ010000610.1 GCA_937967875.1 uncultured Pseudomonadota bacterium | reverse complement strand
CAACCTGCGCAAAGGGCACATCTTCTACGGCGGGTACATCGGCGCGATTCTGGTTCCCGGCATTTTTCTGAAAATCGTCAAGGAGCCGATCCTGCCGATCATCGATTTGCCGGCGACCTACATGCCGTTGTGTCTGGCGATCCACCGCACCTTCGGCTGCCTGATGGCCGGGTGCTGCTTCGGTAAGCCGACCGACCTGCCCTGGGGCATCGTGTTTCCGCCGAGCGCGCCGGCGACCGAGATGTACGGCGCCGTGCCGGTGCACCCCTCGCAGATTTACGAATCGCTGCTGGCCCTGGCGATCTTCGCCGTGCTTTTGTACTGGCGCAAACACAAGCGGAAGGTCGCCGGCGAGATCATCGCCTTGCAGGTGGCGCTGTACGCCGTCGGGCGTTTCGTGCTCGAGTTCTGGCGCGGCGACGTCAAGCGCGGTTTCTACGGCCCGCTGTCCACCTCGCAATGGGTGAGCGTCGCCATGCTGGCGATCGTCGCGGCGTTGACGGTGTACATCGTACGCGAGCGCAAAAAGCTGGTCGCTTAGCGTTTCGCCCCGGTTTTTTTCGCCGATTCCTTCTCAAAATTTTGAGCGAAATTTCAGAAATTTATCTTTTTTCGCCGAACTCACAATCTTCAAGAAAACGCCAAGTGGCTGAAATCACGCGGTTAATCAGGATATTCTATCGAGCGAAAATCAGGCATCGATCTTGCTTGCCATGGTAAACGGTATTAAATCATTTATTTGATGATATAGGAGGAACTCATCCATGAAACGCTTGATGATTATCGGACAAGGACGGCGGAGCCTGTATCTCTTGCTGCTGGCCGCGTTGCTGCTGCCGGTCGTCGCTTGCGATTCGTCATCCTCGGACGATGATGACGACGATGTCGGAGACGGAGACGATGACGACGCCGGTGACGACGATTACTATGACGACGATGACGATTACTATGACGATGATGACGATGACGATTACTACGACGATGACGATGATGACGATTACTACGACGATGACGATGATGACGATTACTACGACGATGACGCGGCCGACGATGATTGCAGCGACGACGATACCGGCGATGACGATGACGATGACGACGACGATGACGACGACACCTCGCCCGGGCAACTGACCGCCGGCGAGTGGCGCGACTTGAGCAACTGGGATTTCTGGCGCGGTCTGTTCGACGAACAGAAAGACGATTGGAGCTACATGGAGGAACATTGGCAGTACCACACGGTCAATCGTTTCGCCATCGTGGTGCAGGATCTCGACGAGCGCCCGGTGCCCGACGTGGTCGTTAAATTGAAGGAAGGAACCGACACCGTCTGGCAGGCGCGCACCGACAACCTCGGGCGGGCGGAACTGTTCGCGGGCCTGTATGACGACGGCGAATTGGGCGGCCCCTACAATGTCGAGATCATCGCCGGAGACGCATCCACAACCGTCAACGATGCGACGCCGACCGGCGGCGAGCCGCTGATCGTCACGCTGAATTCGGCGCAGGAACGGCAGACGCTCGATCTGATGTTCATGATCGACACGACCGGTTCGATGTCCGACGAGCTTGACTACCTGCAGGCCGAGTTGGCCGACGTCATCAGCCAAGTCAACTTGCAGATCGGGCAGAACCTGGACATTCGCTTGAGCGTCAACTTCTATCGCGACGAAGGCGACGATTACGTGGTGCGCTCGTTCCCGTTCACGCGCGACATCCAAAGCGCCATCGATCACCTCAACGACCAATCGGCCAACGGCGGCGGCGATTATGAGGAAGCGGTCGAGCAGGCATTGGAAAACGCGATCTTCGAGCACGACTGGCGCGAAGCCGCCAGGGCGCGCATGCTGTTTTTGGTGCTCGATGCACCGCCGCATTATTCCCAGACGATCGTGGAAACGCTGCACCAAAGCACCGCCCAGGCGGCCAAGGACGGCATTCGGATCATCCCGGTCGCGGCCAGCGGCGTGAACAAAGAAACGGAATTCCTGCTGCGCTTTATCGACATCGCCACCGGTTCCACCTACGTGTTTTTGACCGACGACAGCGGCATCGGCGGTCCGCATCTCGAACCGACGATCGGCCCGTATCAGGTGGAGTTGTTGAATGAGTTGATGATTCGCCTGATCACCGAAGCGGTTTCGTAAGCGCACCTGCCTTCGATCATCCACGAGGGACCGGCTAACCAGCCGGTCCTTTCTTTTTAAAAATTGCGGACGACCGATCTTCGGCGCCGACGATTCGCGTACAATCGAATAACCGCAAAAGCGCGCTCGCATCGTGGTGGTCAACGGTTCGCTGACACGCCGACCACTCAAAATTTTGAGAAGTTTTTCTAATTTTCATTATCTCGCCGGATGCCGGAAAATAATTACTAAACGCCAAACACTCAATATTTCATGGTTAATCTTGGATATTGCGCGGCGCGACAAAAGTGGCATCGATCTTGCTGAATGAAATGGGCGTTTGGTTTGGGTTGTTGGAAAAACGAATCGAAAAGGAATAAGTCATGAAACGCCTGGTTTTTATTGGACATGAGGCCTATGGATTGTGCGCCGTTTTGCTGGCGTTGATGATGATGTTCGTCGCCGGTTGTGGAGGTTCATCGGATGATTCCGGCGATGACGATATCGGCGATGACGACGGCTACGACGACGACGATGACGCCGATGACGACGATGACGACGACGGTTGGGACGACGACGATGACGATTACTTCGACGATGACGACGACGATTACGCCGACGACGATTGCAGCGATGACGACGCCGGTGACGACGACTCCGCCGACGACGACACCGAGCCGCCGGAACTCGAGTGCCCGGAAGAATCCGCGCCGATAACCTACTACCTGTCGGCCGACGACTCGAACTCGCAAGCTTCGCCCGTGGTCGTGCGCGCGATCATCGAGGCCGGCGCGATCGTCCCGCGCAACCGCGTGCGCACCTACGAGTTCACTAACTACTACAACATCAACTACACGCCGCCGACGACCTCCAAGGTGCGCGTCGAGGCGCAGATGACCCCGCACGCCGAAGGATTGTACGAAGAGGAATACGTGCTGCAGATCGGCGCGCAATCGCACTGGGTCGAATACAACGACCAGCGGCCGATAAACCTCGTGCTGAGCTTCGACGTGTCCGGCTCGATGAGCGGCAAACCGATCTCCCTGCTCAAGGAAACCGCCCGGGTGATCGCCAGCCGGCTGCGGTCCGGGGACATCGTCTCGGTCGTCAATTGGGACACCGAAGCGGACGTGAAGTTGGACGGGCACGAAGTCGACGGCCCCAACGACGCGCAATTGCTGGCGGTGATCAACGCCATCCAGGCCGACGGTTCGACCAATTTGCACGACGGTGTGCAAACCGCCTATGAATTGGCCGAAGACCATTATAGCCCCTCGCGCCTGAACCGCGTGGTGCTCATCAGCGACGGCGGCTTGAACGCCGGCAACACCGATCTGAACGTCATCAGCCAGTACGCGGACGATTCCGAAAGTCAGGGCATTTACCTGGTCGGCGTGGGCGTCGGCGACGCCGCCAGTTATTACTATGATAATGTCATGGACGAAATCACCGACGCGGGCAAAGGCGCATACGTCTTTGTCGATTCATCGGACGAAGCGCAGCGTCAGTTCGGCGCGGGCTTCCTGCGCAATATGGAAGTTGCCGCCCTCGACGTTCGCGTCGAACTGACCATGCCTTATTACCTGCTGATGCTCGAATACCACGGCGAGGAATACTCGACCGATCCCTCCGAGGTCGAGCCGCAGCACCTGGGCCCGAACGACGCGATGATCTTCCATCAGTTCATCGTCGCCTGCGATCCGCTCCTGATGAACCTGGACGACGTTCTGACGGTGCGCGCAACCTACACCGATCCGTTCACTTACGCGGACGGCGAGTCGGTGCAGGAAGCGACCTTTGCGCAGTTGCTGGCCGCCGGCCACAACCAATTGCTCAAGGGCGATGCGATCGTGACCTACGCCGAGGCGATCAAGGAGATCGCCGACCTGGTCTATTCGGATGCGGACCAGGCGTTGGTCGTGTGTCAGGCGGCACGGGAAAAAGTGGAAGCCGCCGCCGAGACGCTCAACGACGAGGAACTGGAAGAGATCGCCGACTTGCTCGCCGATTACGAAGGAACGATTGGAGCGTATTAAAGTCCATGGAGGCATATCCCGAACTGTGATAGGGGTCGCCATGGATGGCGGCCCCGATCATTTTATTTGGGAGCCGATGAAAAACCCCGTCGCCGGACGAAACGAATGAGCCGCCGCCAATCGAACTGCGCGTAGAGCCAAATCAGCGACACCGCCGGGAAAAGCAGATTGCGCGGCACTTTCGCGCCGACCGGCATGGTCAACTGGATATACCCCATAAACATAAAACAACAAAAAGCGAACAAGAGCGGCAGCCAATTCCTGGTTACGACGACATTGACGATGCCCACCACCGCCAGCAGGTAACCCACAACGGCAAACGGGAACTCAACGAGCGAAAAATAGGGGAAAATCACGGACGAAACGTAATTGTAAAATTTCGGGCTGTAGACAAGGAAAGGATAAAAGAAAAAATAGTAAATACCCGACCAGTTGAAACTGGTGGGGGTGCCGGCGTCATATTCCAAATGCCGGATCGACATTTCGCCGATGCCGAACCAGAAATCCTGCACCAGCAAGGGATTGGTGAAAATAAACACGGCCCAGCCCATGACTCCGACCAGCAAATTCGCCGGCAGCCATCTCTTGCCGAAATGCTTGATCATCGTCAGCGAATACAAAATGAAGGTGAAAAAAAGAATGACGCTGTAAAGCTTGCAGGAGATCGAAAACCCGGCGAACAGACCGAAACCGATCAACAGAAACCAGCGGAACTGTCCATTGCGTAAAGCGGCGTCGAATCGCACGAGGGCGACCAAGGCCGCCAACGCGAACAGCAGTTGCGGAATTTCGGCATAAAGCACAACTTGCAGCATGCGGAAAATCGGATTGATCAACAACAGACAGCCCGCGCCGATCACCACCCATCGGTTCGAAATCGTGCCGCCGCCCTGGTTCGTCTGCACCAGATTCATCATCAACACGACGCACCCCGCGGCCAACAACGCCATGAACCAGCGCGGATTGATCTTGAAAAATTTCGCCGCTTCGGTGAAAGACGCAATGAGATAAAACGCCACCTTCGGATGCGGCGAGCCGCTGTTGCCGAAATTCTCCCGCCAAAGCGGATTGCTGTAGTCGTGATTTTTTATGAACTCGTGAACGTACATCGACAACAACGTTTGGCCGGTCGTGATAAAGCTGCACTCATCGAGCAGGGGTTCCGCCGCAAAAAACGGGAGCGTCGCCGCTATGTAAGCAAAGGCGATGATAAAGGCCAATCCCAGCAGACGAAAGTTGTACATCGACTATACCGGCTCGTTCCATTTATGGGCGATACAGTTTTTTGCATTATACTGAAGAGAAACCGAGTAAACACTCACTTTTCACGCCGCAATTATCCTTTATTATTCAGCACGTTATACTGCCATTTGCATATCGATGCCGGTTTATGTTATGGAATATGCGACAAGGTTTTCGCTCTTTTCAGTCGTAAGGTTTGGGTTTCGCAGTATTAAGGAGAAACGAATTGAAAGCCATTCGATCCGTTATATCGCTCGGCATGCTCGTCCTGTTTTGCTTTCTATTGTTCTCCTGCTCCGACAACGACGATTCGGTGGACGATCCGGGGCTGGAAGATTATATCCGGCAAGGCAAACAACACCTGATCAACAACGAAGCGCATTACGCCGCGGAACAGTTCGAAAAGGCGTTGGCGATCGATGCCGACAATACCGACGCGATGGCGGGCCTGGTTTTGGCCGGTCCGATGCGGTTGTTCAATTTCATCGATCAGGTCATCTCCACCATCAACGCGATTTCCTTCAATCCCGAAAACAACGTCACCGAGGAGCAACTCGTTCCTTCCTCGATTCACGACGACGACATCAACGCCATTCACCTTTTCTTCGTCGAGGAAATTCTGCCGGAAATCGCCCGCGCCGAGGAAATCTATCCGCAGTTGATGGCCGGTCCCGACTTCACCTTCGAGTTGGAGCATTACGGCTTCCAGATCACCGGCGAGGATCTGCTCTCCTACGGCGGTGCGTTCGACAAGACCGACCTGCACATGATCGGCGCGTTCAACAGCATTTCCTATGCGATCGTCAACCTGCTGCTGGCGCACGATCTGCGTTTCGATTATACGCAACTGGCCATCGAGCTGGGTTCGGGCGGCGGCGAAAAATCGACGCTCGAAACGATCGACATGATCATGTCGCTGATCTACGACCTGTTCCACAGCGAACGCTTTCCCCACTTCCTGTACCTGGAGCCGGGCAGCGGCGTCGAATCGATGAACATCACCGGGCTGGCCATCGCCGACGCCTTCACACGCATGGTCGACACCTTCGATTCACTGGCCGCCGAAACCGGGCCGCAGGACAACTCGCCGGTGCACTACGTGGACGTCAACGGCAACGGCGTCTACGACGCGGGCGCCGACCGGGTGTTTCTGGGCGAAGAGATCGAAATCGAACCGACGGAAGTGGACGTCGCGCGGCAACTGTGCGTGGACATGGCCGACGCATTTTACGAAAGCTCGACCGCCGACCCCAATCCCTACGAGGTGGCCCTGCTGTCGATGGCCGACTTCAACGACCTGCTGCACCTGGTCGGCGTGCTGCCCATCGAGTTGGGTCCGTTGACCATTCGCCGGTTCCCCGGCTTGATCAAACTCAACGTCGGCTCGTTCTTCGCACACCCGTCGCAGGACGGTTTACGCAACTTCCTCCAGTTGATCATCGACATCTGGAACGATCCGTCGTTGCTCTTCGAATAGAACGCGGCGGGGTCTACAGATTCATTTTCTTGCGCAGATACAGTTCCACCAGCGAGGAAATCTCGTCGATCAGCCGCTCGCCCTGCAGCAACTGCGGCTGATACAACACCGCCTGGTGCGTCAGCGTTTCCACGATGTTGAACACGACGAAAATCATCAACTCCGCCTCCGCCGGCGAAAGTTCCCTTTTCAACCGCAACAATTGCTCGCGGATCATCTCGATGATCTGCCGGTCGATTTCGTTGATCTTGCGCAGCGGCCCCATGCGCGGCACCTGCTCGACCAGCACGCGATGCAATTCCGGTTCGATGCGATGCATGTGCACCATCACCTCGACCGACTTGCGGATCGTGTCGCGCAACGGCGCGTTGGAAACCTCGACGAACGTCTGGCGGATCAAGTCGAGTTCCTGTTCGGCCAGCCGCCGGTTGAGCGCCAGCACCAACGCTTCCTTGTTCGGGAAATAGTGGTACAGCGAACCGATGCTCACCCCCGCCTCGACGGCGATCTTGTTCGTGCTCGTCTGATCGTATCCCTCTCGAATCAACACTTCCGCCGTGGCGTTGAGAATCGTGTCGACCGTATCCCGCGATCGTTTTTGCTGCGGCCGTTTGCGGGGCTTGATCTGCTTCATCGTTTCCTCAAAAAAAAGCGAGTTGTCATTCGTGATGAACTTGCTTATCATGCACCGAATGTGAGTAAAAGCTCAACTTCTTTTCACACGGTGGGGATCGACCGGTTTCGGCATGCAAACGGGGCGTTTTCGAAGTTCATGATTCTTCAACGTTCGACTTCCGGCCAATTTATTGCGCGGCAAGCGATACAAGAATCGGTGCACGCGGACGCGAATCTTTTCAGTACGGGCATGCATGAACAACACCCAAAGCCGATGGACATCAAGGTAAGGAGCAAACGATGAGCGATTCCTTCAACAAGCTGCCCGAAAAGGGGTTGCCGAGAAAAGACATCCTCAAAATGATGAAGTCCTTCGCGACGGACGACGCCGACTATCGCGAGGGGAAAACCTGGAGCCTGGTCTATCACCTCAACGACGAGCACACCGACTTTTTGAAAAAAGCGTACACCTCGTACTTCTCCGAAAACGGCCTGAACCCGATGGCCTTCCTCAGCCTTAAACGCTTCGAAACCGAAGTGATCCGCATGACCGCCGCAATGCTCCACGGCGACGCCAACACCGTGGGCACGATCACCTCGGGCGGCACCGAAAGCTGCCTGATGGCCGTGAAAACCTACCGCGACATGGCGCGCGACAAGCGCTTCATCATCGGCACGTCGGAAATGATCGTCCCCGAAACGGTGCACATGGCCTTCGAAAAGGGCGCGCACTATTTCGGCGTCAAAGCGGTGCACGCGCCGGTGGGCAAGGACAAGCGCGTCGATGTTAAAGCGGTCAAGAAACTGATCAACCGCAACACGATTCTACTGGTCGGCAGCGCGCCATGCTATCCGTTCGGCGTGGTCGATCCGATCGAGGAACTGGGCGAACTGGCCCTGAAGAAAAACATCCCGCTGCACGTGGACTCGTGCCTGGGCGGTTACCTCCTGCCCTTTGTGGAAAAACTCGGCTACCCCGTGCCGCCCTTCGATTTCCGCGTGCCGGGCGTCACTTCGATCAGCGCCGACACCCACAAATACGGCTTTGCGGCTAAGGGCGCCTCGACGGTCATCTACCGCAACATCGACATCCTGAAATACCAGATGTTCGTGTACACCGATTGGCCCGGCGGCGTGTTCGCATCGCCGGCCTTGCTGGGCACGCGTCCGGGCGGCTCCATCGCCGCGGCCTGGGCCGCGATGGTCGCCCTGGGCGAGGACGGCTACCTGGAAACGGCACGGCAGATCATGGACACCACCAAAAAGTTGATGGACGGCATCAACGCGATTCCGGGTCTGGCCGTGGTCGGCCGGCCGCACATGAGCGTGTTCGCTTTCCGCTCGGCCGATCGCGACCTGAACGTCTACTGCGTCGCCGACCAGATGGAAAAACGCGGCTGGCACATCGACCGTCAGCAGAAGCCCGACTGCCTGCACAACATGGTCACCACCCAGCACGCGAAAATCGCCGACGTCTACCTCAACGACCTGCGCGAGTCGGTCGAATACGTGCGGCAGCATCCGGGCCTGGCCGAGGAAGGCAACGCGGCGATGTACGGCATGATCGCCCACGTGCCCATGCGCGGTCTGGTCAAAAAGGAAGTCCTCAAAATCTTCCTGGAGATGTACGGTCCCGACGCCAAAATGCCCGACCTGGGCGGCTCGGCGTCCGGCGACGACCTGACGACGAAACTGGGCATGAAGTTCGTGGAGTACAAAAAGAAGCTGACCGATCGCCTCAACGATTTGCTGGGCATCGAGCCCGAATGATCGTTGCGCGCGCGGTCGGCATGACGGATACGCTTTGGTCGATTGGCTGTTGACGCCACGGTTGTTTTTACAAGTTAAGAACGTACTTTGAAGGATCGAACGATGCGCCATTTGCTCTCGGATCATCGCCCGAACCCGTTGTCCCGTCCGCGTTTGATGCTGGCGGTCGCCTTGCTCGTCATCGCCGCTCTGCTCGCCGGCTGCGCACCGCGCGCGACGGAACCGAAGTATTATCAGGTCTTCGACCTCTACGGTTCGCCCTACGAACGCGGTTTTCAGCACGGCCAGCGCTTCCGGAGTAAAATCCGTTCGCTGTACACGATGCTGCTGACCAACTCGATCTACCCGTACCTCGAGCGCGACCGCTACGACGTGGCCAGCGTCATGCTGCGCTATCAGAACGAGGAAATGTACGGCAACGGCCAGTTCTCGCCGCGCATGATGCTCGAATGCGGTTACGAATTTCTCAAGTTCATGCCGCAGGAATATGTCGACGAAATGCAGGGCATCGCCGACGGCGCCGAACTGCCCTTCGACGAAATTCTCATTCTCAACACCTTCTTCGATACGTTGATGGGCTTCCGTTCGATCACCTTCTTCATCAAGCTCATCCAGGGCCCCTGGCTGCTGACGGTGTCCTTCGACGGCGCGCTCAACGCCGACGGCAAGGACAACGACGGCGACGGAGAGATCGACGAACCCGGTGAGGAACGACAGGATCCCTACGAGCCGCGCTCCTACGCCACGATGGTCGAGGTGCCGCTGGACGCGCCGGTCAAGTTCATCCTCGACGACGACAAGGAAGGCGTGAATCCCGAGTCGATCCGCATTCAGTACAACGACCGGCTCTTCCTCGCCGACGATCCGGAGGTGCAGACGCGCCCCTACGCACGCGAAGGCAAGACCATCGAAGTGACCTTCCTGCCGCCCGACGGTTGGCCGGAGGCAAGCAGCGTCTCGATCAATCTGCAATGCACCGACCTGCTCGAGGTCGTGCGCGTACCGCCGAACCATCCGCGCACCATGCGCGCCGAACGCATCACCTTCACCACCGCGGGCTACGGCAAGAAAAGCCACCAGGTGCCCAACCAGGGGTTTAACGACGGCCGCTCGCAGCCGCCGTCGCTCGCCTTCGCCGTGCGCGGATCGGCCACGCGCGACGGCCGGGTGATCGTCGCCCACAACTTCGCCATGCTCGACAGCAACATCACCCACAAGCACGTCACCATGTTCGTGCATCATCCCGACCAGGGCCGCTCCTTCTCCGTGCTGGGCTACCCCGGGGTGATCTGGGGTTTCTCGGGCATGAACGATCATGGCCTGACCGCGTTGTACAACGCGTCGGACACGCTCAACACGCCGTTCGCCGCCTCCTTCAACGAGGGGCTGATCTTCGCCAAGTTCAAGCCTACGGGCGTGACGGCCGGCGTCATGTTGCGCGAACTGCTCAACAAGTACGACAACGTCGAGGATGCCCTGCCCTACTTCTATGAACACCAGGCCAGCTACGGCTGGAACTTCCTGCTGGCCGATCCCTCCGGCGAAATGAAAGTCGTCGAAGTGGATTCGGACATCACCGAGCGCGCCGAAGGCGGCGTGCACGTGTACGGCAACGACATGGACAATCCGGACGACCAGGACGCCTGGGGCAAGCCGTTGGCGACCGTCGCCGGCGACGATCTCTACGTCGCCTCGCACTACCAGAAAAACCTCGAGGAGATCCGCTACCAGATCGTCAACTTCGACCTTCAACCGCAGCGCTACTGGACCACATTCTACTTCCGGTCGCTGCGTGCGTTCTTCTGCACCGCCGACGCCCTGCGCGCCCGCTACGGCAAGCTCGACATCGCACGCACCATCGACATGCTGCGCCTGATCGATCTGAAAGACGTGCGCGACAGCATGAACTCGGCCGTGTACGATCCCGGCGATCTGACCGTCTGGGTCGGCGCCGGCATGGTCCCCGCGCCGGACGCGGAGTTCGAGGAAACCGACCTCGGCGAAAAATGGTCGGAAGGGGGTGCGCCATGAAAGCCGCGCGCCTGCTCCCGCTGTTGCTCGTTGCGCTGCTCCTGCCCGCCCACGCGCTGGCCGGCTTCACCGAAACGCTGCCCATGGGCACCTTCCTGCTCGACGTCGGCTGGATGCAATCCACCCTCGACAGCAAATGGGACAACCGCGAACGGCGCGTCCCCTTGATCGAGGAAATGGTGCGCTACGAGCCGGGCTCCGGCCGCCAGGGCACGCTCAAGCCGCAGGTCGAGGCGGAGTTGTCCATCTTCGCCATCCAGTTGTTTTACGGCATCACCGATTCGCTGTCGGTCGGCGGCGGCCTGCCGTTGATGCAGTACGCCGACATCGATCCCAACTTCGGCTGGGAGCGCGGCGACTACCAATGGAGCCTGGGCCGCCCCTACAGCGAAACGGATTTCTGGGAATGGGCCGGCTCGATGGGCCAGCCCAAGCCGGGTCATTGGCACGGCAACGAATGGGTCATCGGCGACGTCCAACTGGGCGCCATGTTTCGCTTCTCCGATTACATCAAGTGGTTCGAGAAAATCGACTCGGGCATGGGCCTGACGATCATGGGCGCGCTGCCCACCGGCAAGCAGCCCGATCCCGAAGAGGTGATCACCGCGGGCACGACCTCGTGGGATTTCCACTCCAACGGCGACCTGGGCTTCCGCGTGGGCTACGACAAATTCTTCCACGACAGCCTCGACGGCCGCCTCACGCTGGGCACGGAAGTTTTCTACGAGATTTTCTTCCCGCACTCCTATATCAGTCCCGAGGGCAAGAAGAATCCTCTCATGTGCAACTACCGGGCCTTCACCGGCAAGCATTACACCATCGACGGCGGCGACTGGCTCGGCGCGTCGGCGCAGATCGAAGTCGTGCCCCTTCGCGGTCCGGCGCTGGGCACCTGGCTGGTCAAGGGCGACGCCTCCAAGGCCGAATCGCTGCCGCCGCTGCTGACGCTGCAGTTCCGCTATACCTACATCAACATGCAGCAATCCGACTGGGACAGCGACTCGGAAATCTGGGACTGGGATCGCGAAAAGGAATGGCGACCCGGCTTCAAGCAGATCCTGTTCGGCAAAGCGACCATCGGCCTGCTGCGCCTCGGCCTGCCGCTGATGCCCTATGTCAGCTACCGCAACCTGACCTGGCTGGAAAGCAAAAACTGCCGCGCCCCCAACGTCCTGGGCGTCGGCACGCGCGTTTTGCTCAAGTTTTGGTAAGCCGTCGAATCGCGCCGTATCGGCGCACCATTGAATTTCGCCGGGATATCGCCTAGCCTGAGCCGACGAAATTTTTGGCTCGGGAAGGATACGTATGCGGCTCGCGTTGGTCTTCAATCCCTTCAGCTACAAACTGCACGAGGAAAATCTGCGCATCGTGCAGCGCTTCTTCGGCCTGTTCCCGCCGTTGTCGCTGTGTTGGGTGTCGGCCATCGCCAAGCGCGCCGGGCACGAGTCGATCATCGTCGACGCCCGCACCGAGGGCCTGACCATGGCCGCCACGGCCGAGCGCCTGCGCGCCTTCAAGCCCGACGTCATCGGCTTCATGATGACCACCTACATGTTTCGCGAAACGCTCGCTTGGGTGCAGTACCTCAAGCAGCAGTTGCGCGTGCCGGTGTTGGTCGGCGGCTACAACCTGCGCGTGTACCCGGAGGCGTCGATCGCCGCCCCGGAGATTGACTTCGGCGTGGTCAACTCGTCGCTGATCACGCTGCCCGCTCTGCTTGACGAACTCGGCGGCGCGCGCCGTTTCGCCGACGTGCCCGGGCTGGTCTACAAAAAGGAAAACGGCGAAATCGTGCGCACGCCCGATCCCGAGCAACGCGAAAAATTCTCCGACTATCCGTTCCCCGATCGCTCGACGCTGCCCAATCATCTGTACGAGGAATTTCCCACCGAACGGAAAAACTTCACCGTGATGGTCACCTCGAAGGGCTGCCCGCGCTCCTGCATGTTTTGCGAAGCGGGCCGCACCCCGCACGATCCGCGCACGCCCGCGCAGGTCGTCGACGAAATGGAGCTGTGCTACCGCGATTACGATGTGCGCGAAATCGACATCTTCGATTACGAGTTCGCCATCAACAAAAAACGCACGCTGGAAATCTGCCGCCTGATGGGTGAACGCCGGCTCGACCTGCTATGGGCCTGCCGCAGCCGCATCGATTCGATCGACGAAGACGTGGCGCGCGCCATGGCCAAGGCGGGTTGCGGGCGCATCTACTTCGGCATCGAGAGCGGCGATCAGCAAACGCTGGACCTGGTCAACAAGGGCATCAACGTGCGGCAGGTGCGCGACACGATCGCCATGGTCAAGTCCTACGGCATCAAGCCGCTGGGCTTCTTCCTGGTCGCCGTGCCCGGCGAAACGCGGCGGACCTTCCGCGAGACGGTCCGCTTCGCCAAAAGCCTCGACCTGGATTACGTGCAGTTCTCCAAGCTCACCGCCAAACCGCTGACCGGCATGTGGCGCGAGATGACCAAGGACGGCGGCTACGATTACTGGCGCGAATACATTCTGGGCAACGCCGCCGAGGCCACGCTGCCGCGCCCCTGGACCAAACTCACCAACGCGGAAATCGACAGCATGACCAAGTGGGCGTACCTGAGTTTCCACCTGCGCCCCAGCTTCCTGTGGCGCTCGACGTTGCGCGTGCGCTCGCTGAACGAATTCATCCGCAAGGCGCGCGCCTTGTTTGAAATGATCTTCAGCCAGGAGAAAATTTCCGAACGGTGGCTGAAAAAACGCAAACGGTTCCGTGAGTATCACCCGTTGATCCGATGAAAATCGCTTTCGTCCATCTCGGCCGCGAAAACCTGGGCATCGAATACCTTTCGGCGATGCTCAAGCAGGACGGCCACGCCGTCACGCTGCATTACGATCCCGGTCTGTTCGGCATCAACGACAACGTGTTTTATGTACCGCGCCTTGAAAAGCGCTACGCCCGCGACGCGCGGATCGTCAGCGAGATCGTCGCCGCGCCGCCCGACCTGCTGTGCTTTTCGGTGTACACCGGCACCTACCAGTGGTGCCTGGACATCGCGCGGCGCGTGCGCGACCACGTGCACGGCCCGATCGTCTTCGGCGGCATCCACGCGACGCTCGTGCCGCACGAGGTGATGAAACACGAGGTCGTCGATTACGCGCTGGTCGGCGAGGGCGAGGAAGCGATGCGCGAGCTGGTCGCCAAACTCGCCGCCGGCGACGATCCGCGCGGCACGGCCAATCTTTGTTGGCGCGAGAACGGCGAAGTGCGTTGCGCGCCGCTGCGGCCGCCGCTAGCCGACCTCGACGCGCTGCCTCTGCCCGACAAGGCGCTGTTCGAAAAATGGGTGAACATGGCCGACGACTACCTGGTCATGACCGTGCGCGGCTGCCCGTTCTCCTGCGCCTATTGCTGCGAAAGCGCGATCAACCGCATCTACAATCGGCGCTTCCTGCGGCGGCGGAGCGTCGACGCGGTGATCGACGAACTGGCCCTGATGAAGCGACGCTACAATTACCGCGAGGTGATGTTCAACGATTCGATCCTCTTCGGCGAAAAAGCGTGGCTGCTGGACCTGCTCGAAAAATACCGGCGGCGCGTCGGCAAGCCATTCCGCTGCTTCGGTCAGGTGAAATTTCTCGATGAGGAAATCGCGCAGGCGCTGGCCGATTCGGGCTGCTATGCGATCGAATTCGGCCTGCAAACGCTCAACGAATCGATTCGCCGCAACATTCTGCAACGCAGCGAAAGCAACGAGGAGGCCGAACGCGCTTTCCGCCTCTGCGACCGCTACCAGCTCCGTTACGACATCGATCACATCTTCGGCCTCCCCGAGGAGAGCGTCGCCGATTTCGAATTCGCCGCGCGTTTCTACCGCTCGCTCACGTACCTCAACCGCATCAAATGCCACAACCTGACGTACTTCCCGGCCACGCCGATCATCGACGCCGCGCGCGAACGCGGCCTGCTCAGCGAGCGGAACGTCCGCGACATCGACGAAGGCCGCACCGGCGACTTTTTCCACGAGTACACGTTTTTCAACGACGAGCAGCGCGCGCAGGCCGACGCCTTTCGCAAGTTGTATAAATTCCTGCCGCTGCTGCCGCGCCGTCTCGTCGACTGGCTGACGGAAAATCGTCGTTGGCGCCACATACGCAAAATCCCCGGCCCGCTGATCATCCTCGCGCAAATCCTGGGCGCGGTGCGCGGCCGCGACTACCGCTTCTGGCTGTACATCAAATACTACCTGCTGCGCCTGCGCCGTCTGCGCTGATTGTCCGCCCGCCGCGCGACGTGCTATCGTAACGGCGATTTCAACCATTGCAGGATGCCCGGCGTGAACGACACGCAATCGCCGCAAATGAAAAAACAAAGCGCCACGCGCTGGGTGCTTACGCTCGTGCCGACGATCCTCATTCTCTTTTTGCTGCTGCGTTCGCTGTCGCCCGGACAATTCGCCGCCGCGCTACGCAACGTGCGCCTCGACTATTTCGCAGCGATGACGTTGCTGCACATCGGGTTGATCTTCTTTTTCACGCCCATGATGTGGCGGCTCATTTTGCGTTTCTACCATTGCCGCACGCCCTACTGGCCGCTGACGGCGGTGTGGATCGGCTCGACGAGCCTCAAGGTGATCATCCCCCTCAAACTCGGACGGCTGCTCGGCGTGGCCTATCTCGCCCGGCGCGAAAAGCTGCCCGGCGCGCACGGCGTCAGCTCGCTGCTGCTGTTGCACTTCATCAATTTTTTCACCCTGTTCGTCTACCTCGCCGTCGGCCTGTGGCTGACGCCGGGGATGCGCCTGCCCTTCGCGCTGCCGCTGACGCTGGCCCTGCCCGCGATCATCGCCCTGCTGCCGTCGCTAGGCGCGCTGGCCGGACCGCTCGGTCGATTGCATCCGCGTCTGGGCAAACTCACGGCCGATCTCGTATCCGCCTTCGCCGTCGTGCCGCTGGGCAAACGCTTCGCGCTGGTCGGTCTGATCTCGCTTGTGCACGGCGCGAACATCGCCAAGGTCGCACTCGCCCTCGCCGCGACCGGCGCCGCCGTGTCGACACCCGCATTGTTTTTGTACAGCCCGTTGGTTTACCTCGCCGCGAATCTGCCGGTGACCTGGATGGGCATCGGTGCGCGCGAGTTGACGATGGTGTACTTCTTCCAAGGCTTCGCGCCCGAGGCGAATCTGCTGGCCGCCGGGATGCTGCTGTCGCTGGGCAGCGAGATCGTCACCCTGTTCCTGTCGCTGCCGTTGCTGCCCAAGGCCATCGCCGCCGGTTTGTTGCCCGCGAAGGAATCCGCCTGACCGCTTGCACCGTTTGCCGCGAAAGCGGATCATCGAACCATGAAAGTCGTGTTGGTCAATCCGCCGCGCTCCGAACCGGAGAAGCTCGCCAAGAAGGTGCATCCGCCGCTGAATCTGCTGTACCTGGCGACGGCGCTGGATCGCAACGGCATCGCGGTCGAGGTGCTCGACGCCAACGCGGCCGACCTGACCATCCCGCAGATCGCCGACCGCCTGCGCGTCATGGCGCCCGGCCTGATCGGTTTTCCGCTGTTCTCCGACATCATCGCGCCGACCTACCACCTGGTCGAGTTGACGCGCGCGGCGCTGCCGCAAACGAAAATCGTGCTCGGCGGCATTCACGTCAGCGCCGACCCGCAAGGCACCGCGGCGATCTTCACCGACGCCGATTTCCTTCTCGCCGGTTATGCCGAAAACAGCCTGACGCTCCTGGCGCAGACGTTGCGCGACGGCGGCGACCTGGATCACATCCCGCGACTGACCTACCGCATCGCCGGACAGATCGTCACCACGCCCGACGCCGAAGACGAATTCGACATCGACGCCGTACCCATTCCCGACCGTCGGTTCGTGCGCGAGCATTACGAGCGCGGCGCGTATTACCAGATCATGAACACGCGGCCGCTCGACAGCATCGTCACCAGTCGCGGCTGCAAGTTCGCCTGCCGCTTCTGCTACAACGCCATCCGCCGCGGCGTCGAGCATCGCAGCGCGGAAAACATCTACGAGGAAATCGTGCAGCGTTACGAGGCGGGCATGCGCTTTCTGGACATCGACGACGACAACTTCACGCAGGAACGTGAGCGCATGGGCAAGATCTTCGCGTGGATCCGTCGCGACAAGCTCGACCTGAAGTTGTTTCTCAAATCGCGCAGCGACGCCCTGGATCGCGCGACGCTCAGCCAGGCGAAGGCGGCCGGCACCGAGATCATCAGCTTCGGCATCGAGTCGGGTGTGCAAAGCATCCTCGACGCCATGCGCAAGGGCACCAAGGTCGAGCGCAACGCCGAGGTCATCGAAAAAGCCAAACGCGCGGGCATCATGGTGCACGCCGGCTTCCTGTTGGGCTATCCGGGCGAAACGCCCGAGACGATTGCGGAAACGATCCGCTTCGTCAACCATACCAAACCCGACGCGGTGTCGCTGCAGGTGCTCAAGCCCTATCTGGGCACGGCGGTGTACGAGCAGGCGCAGGCCGAGGGCACGCTGGTCGGCTCGTGGGATCCGCGCGAACCGGGTCTGCCCTGGGTGCGCCTGCCCTGGACGCAATCGCGCGCCGACCTGGAAGCCTGGGCGAAAATCTTCGCGCGTCGCGTCTACCTACGTCCCTACTACGCCTGGCGCGTTCCGCAGCAGATCGTCAAAAACGCCAACCGCCGCATGGCCCGCTACGCGCTGCAAAATTTGCGCGGTCTCATTAAATAGAAAAAGCGGCCCGTCGCCGAGCCGCCCGCGATACAGTCGTCTTCGCTTGTTCAGCGCCGTCCGCGCCACATACCGCGCACAGCCGCCTTGATCAGTTTCCACGTCGCCGACCACAGCGCCCGCCAATCCAGCCGTTCGGCCAGTTCATGCCACCACTGCCCGTCGCGCACCATCGAATCGTCCATCCGTACGACGGCCCGGTTGATCGCCTCGGCGCACCACGCCGGGTCCGGCCGCCAACGCGCCAGCAACGGAGCAACCGCGCCGGGCAGCGCGCGCAGTTGCTCGCGATCGATTTCCGCGACAAGGCCGGTCGTGAATTGCGCGAACATCTCCGGCGAAATGCGCTCCACCTCCTTCGTCGCCGCCAGCAGCGCGGCGACGAAATTGTTGATGCGCTGCGGGCACGTCGCGACGGCTGACAGCGACAGGTTCGCGTCCTCGGCCAGCGCCACGTGCACCACGTCGGCCGCAGCGTGCGGCGGCGGCGCGTTCAGATGCAGCTTGAGGATCTCGTTGAACGCCGGTGTGCGCACGATCTCACGCAGCACGCGCGCGCTCACGCCTTCGCCCGCAATCGCCCGCTCACTCATCGGCGCCTCCTTCCCGCGCGGCGCGCAGTCCCACGCCTGCGGCGTCCAGCAACGGTTGCAGTACGTGCCGCACGAATGTCGGATTCTCGCGCAGCACGCGTTCGACGCCGCCGGCGATTTCGCGTACCCCTTGCGCGGTCGGCGAATCCGGTTGCGCCGCTTGTTCGCCCACGTGACGCGCCCATTGCCCGGCGCGCTCGCTCAACCAGGCGGTCAGTTCATCTCCCGATACCCCCGCCCGTTCCAGTCCAGCGGCGAAACCGGCGCGAAAACGCGTGCCGATTTGTTGCACTTCCGCTTCGGCCGGCGAATCGGGCGCGGTCACCTTGCGGCACAGCGTCAGCGCCAGCGCGACGTTTTCGCCGCCACGCTCGACGGACATTTCCGCGATCAGGTCGGCGGCAAAGGAACGGACCAGCCCGTCGGGGAACGCGTGCACCTGCCGCAAGAACTCATTGACGAGCGCGGCGAGCACGCCGATCAGCTTCGGCGCGGAGGCCAGCAGCGCGAGGAACAGTTCGGTGTCTTCTTCCTTGATCGCGCGCACGAGCAGCGGCGCGTTTTCCGGATCCAACTCGCGCAGCAAAATCTGCACGGTCTGCTTGATGTGCGGCGTGCGCAGCAGCTCGCGCAGCACGCGGCTGAGGCCTTCGAGCACGCCGGACGGTTGCGTTTGCTTCATCGGCTTTCCTACAGCGTTTCGCATTCGTAAAACCAGCGCGCCGTTTCCATCTGGCACAACTGTTTGCCGCCCATCCACAGTTGCACCATTTTCACGTCGCGCCAGTGCTTTTCGATGTCCTGTGCGCGCTCGACGCCGAACGCGCCCATCACGTTCATCACCTTTTCCAACGCCGCGACGGTGCGGTCGCACACGAGGTACTTGAACGCGCGACCCTTGGCGACCACCTCGTCGCACCAGCGCGCGCCGTACAGATCGGGGCGGTCGATCATCCGCGCATATTGGTAGCCGAGCACCCGCGTGACTTCCGCCTCGGCGGCCAGGTCGGCCAACACGGCGGCGACGTCGTCGTTTTCGTGCAAGGGCTTGCCGCGATAGCGGATGCGCGCCGCGAAGTCGCGGGCGATTTCGAACACGTTGAGCAACACGCCGCCGGCGAAGGCGAGGCTGCCCATGTTGCCGAAGCTGATCACTTCCTTGAAGTATTTGAGGTCGTCGCCCGGGCCGCAGGCGCGATACCACAGCGGCACGCGCACATTGTCGAACCAGATGTCGCTGTTCTTGTCGGCGGCCATGCCCGCTTTGCGGTACGCATTGCCCTGCGAGACGCCCGGCGCGTCGGCAGGCACAAAGATGAAGGCGAAGTCGCGCGGGTCGGTCGAGCCGGGCTCGGTCGTCGCGACTACGCCGAACAGATCGGCCACGCCGGCCGAGTTGGTCGGCCACAGCTTGTGTCCGTTGATCACCCATTGGCCGCCGTCGACGCGCGCGGTGGTGCGGATCGTCGCGCCCTTGAGCACGTCGAGGTTTTCGATGTCCGCGCCGCCCTGCGGTTCGGTCATCGCGTTGGCGGCGAACACAGCCTTGTCGTCGCGGCAGAAGCGCGGCGCAAATTCAGCGCACAGGCGGCGGTTGACGTGCGGTTCGTTGCAGATCATCAGCAGCGGCCAGAACAGCACGGCGAAAGCGACGGCCATGGCCGAATCGGCGCGGGCTACTTCCTCCATGATGCGGTACGCGCCCACGCCCAGATAGCCGGAATGGCCCATGCCCATGCCGCCGAACTCCTCGGGGAACAACAGCCGTTGCAGACCGAGCCCGGCCATGAGCTTTTCGAAAGCGGGCTCGATCAACCGATGCTCGCGCCAATCCTCGTCGTATTGCCGGCGGAAGGGCAGCACCTCGCGATCGGCCCAGTCGCGCACGATCTTGCCCAGGTGCTTGTCCAGCGGCGAGAGGTATTCGCGCGGGCGGGTGAAATCATCGATGGTTCGCATGAGCTCCTCGCTACGTGGTTTGGCTGGCGAAAAAATGCCGCGCCAGTTGCGCGCGCGCCGCCGTTGACGGACCCAGGCCCGCCTCGATGGTTTTCGTGTCGCGCCAGATGCGTTCGAGGTTCCACTCGACGGCGTAGCCGGCCGAGGCCATCAATTCCATGCTGCGGTTGAGCGCGGTCATCGCCAGGGCGCACACCTGGCGCGCCGTGTTGACCGCGGCGGTGAAAATCGTCGCGTCGCCGGCGTCGCCGTACAGATCGGGCCGGCTGACCAACCGCGCCAGGCTGTAAGTAAGTGTGCGCGCCGCGGCGATCTCCCCGCCGACCTCGCCCATCAGCGACGCGGTCAGCGGATTGTTTTTGAAGATCTGCCCCTTGCCTTTGATCACCCGCGTCTCGCCCCAGTCGCATAAGATTTCCTGCGCGTTGAGCAGGCCGCCGCAAACGATCGCCGCGCAGGCCAGATCGGAAGAGCACACGTCTGAACTCCAGTCACCGAATACGCACTCGTA
>CALBTQ010000609.1 GCA_937967875.1 uncultured Pseudomonadota bacterium | reverse complement strand
AGATCGTATTCGGTGACTGGAGTTCAGACGTGTGCTCTTCCGATCTTTGGCGACCGTGCAAAAACTAGTGGTCGGTGACCGGATCCTGGCAATAAAAGCAAATTGGTAGGATCGCCGATTCTCTTTTGAAAATGAATGATTGCCTTTCTTGCCGCCGGAGATGCCTCCAATCAAAATTCGAATATTTATCCTACTGGAGTTCCTGAGCTCTGACGATTGCTTTTAATGAAAACAAGGGACAGAGGGGAGGTCCGAATGGCTCTTTTTGTTGCCCATAAATTGAAAAAGTTTGAGCGAGATCGACAACTTGACGCGATAATCCCCCTGATGCATGACGATTCCGAATCAACCCGGCAAAAGGCCAGTGATACATTCTTGCGCACCGCCATGACAGTGAGAACCTATACTGACCAGGTCTGCAAGGAATTGCTGCGCCTGACCAAAACCGCGGATAAACAGCAACAAATGCTGGCCTGGAAGGCGCTTTTGAAAACCGGGGATCCGGCTTACCTTGAAGATGTGGTGCAATATCTCGAAAAAACCGACAGCGATCCGCTGGCGCAACTGGCATTGTGTTATTTTGATGTTATCCGCGAGAAGGACCCGGATAAAATTCGCAATTGCCTGGTGGCGCCGCCGTCCATTCGCGATGCGATTTACGATGATTTGCAAGGACAAATCGACCTGAAAGAGCCTAAAGTGCAGCGTGCTTATCGCTTTGTTGAATTGTTCGGTCTCTGGGACGACCAGGATATCGCGCGCAAAACCATGTCGGTGTTTCAAAACGATATCAGCGAACACGATCCGCATCTGGTTGACATGCTCATCGACGCAATGGTCCGCATCTACCCGGATCATATGACGATGGTCTTGCTGCGAAATTGGGAAGAGCATTACCAGCGCAAGGAATTGGCCGAACAGATGATCGAGCGCCTCAAGGGCGTCGGTAAACCGGCGATTCCCAAGTTGATCAAATATGTGTCCGATTTCCGCCTGGGCATCGAACGCGGTGGTGCGGCGGCGCACAAACCGCAGTACGAAGTGAGCCGTTGGGCGATCTGGTTGATTGGCGAGTTGTCGCTGATCGACGATCCGGTTGTGATGGACTTTCTGACCGAAATCGCGGTGGACACCAAGTTGTCGACCACCGGACCGCATCGACAGAACGCTCGCGAGGCCTTGGAAAAAATTCGGCGACGGGTAGGGAAAGAGGATCCGCTCGCGTAGCTCACTGCGGCGTACGGCGCTTCATCAGCATCTTGCGCGTTCCCTGCTGTACGATTTCGCCGTGCTGGTTGATCAGGTCGCAGGCGAACACGACGATGCCGCGATCGGGCTTTTTCGACTCGCGTACGGTAATCACTTCCAATTCCAGATGAATCGTATCCCCGATAAACAACGGCCGCAGGAAATCCCACTCCAGCCCTAAAAACGCGTGCATCGTTCCTTCGGTGATGCCCAGCGATTGATTCAGGCCGGTCATCAGGGCGACGCCCAGCACGCCGTGGCAAATGCGGCGACCGAAGATGGTCGTCTTGGCGTACTGCTCGTCCATGTGCAGCGGGTTGAAGTCTCCGGAAATGCCGGCGAAGTTGACCAGATCCGCTTCGGTGATCGTGCGACCTTTGCTGATGTAGCGAGTACCGAGTTCGAAGTCTTCAAAATACAGGCCTTGCATTTGCCGCTCCCGCATAATTGAAAATTCAGTATGCGTTCGACCGGTGCGTCGTGTCAACCGGACAACAATTCGGACAACAATTCGAGCCCGTGGCGGACCGGAACCGTCGCGCCGAAATGATCGGCTAGATCGCGTAGTTGCACGAGGCAGCCGGTGCAGGAAGTGACGATCGCGTCAGGGCGGGCGGCGAGCATTGCAGCCATTTTTTTGCGCCCGATCTCTCGTGATTCCTGCGGATGAAACACGCCGAATGATCCACCCATTCCACAACAATTCGACGCCGTTTCCGCCGGCAGTTCGACGATCTGCGCCCCCGTTGCACGCAGTAACGGCGTCAGCGCATCGCCCCCGCGCACGCCCCGGCGGGTGTGGCAAGGCACATGCACCGCCACGCGCAACGACAAATGCGGCGGGTGAAAATTGTTTTCCCGCAACCAGACGAAAACGTCGCTAACCTTGCCGGCGACCATCCGCGCGGCATCGGCCAGAGGCGTGTCGCTGAGCGCTTCGGTCATTTCCCGTTGCAGCATGGCCGTGCAACTGGCGCAGGGACTCAGGATCGTTTCGATCGACTCCTCGCCGAACGCGGTCAGAAAATTGGCGAGAGCCTCCCGGGCGGCATCGTCCGCGCCCATGCCCCAAGCGGGCAAGCCGCAGCAAGCCTGTTCGGGTACGGCCGCGGTGAGGTTCATCGACGCCAGAATCGTATCGAGCGCCTCGCCGACGCCGGTGAAAATCCGCCCGGCGCCGCAGCCGAGGAACAGCGCCAGATGTTTCCCGCCGCCGGCCGCTCTGCCCGTCGTGCGCGACAAATACGACTGTTTCGGCAACTTGGGTAGATAGCGTCCGGCCTCCAGATACGGCAAGGCGAAGCGCAACCGCATGCCGCTGCCGTCGGCGGTGGCGCGCCCCAAGGCGACAGCGAATTGCCGCGCGCGGTTGGTCAGCTTGCGCAGACGCTGCGGATCGGCCAGCAGGTAGGTGATCGACTGTTGCGCCGCGCCCATCCCCGCGCCGCTACGGTATTTGGCGTCGCGGACGATCTGCGGCACGCGCACGTCGGCTTTGCACACATCGCAGCAGCGCCCGCATTGCAGGCAGCGCGTCAGCGCCCGGCGGTCGGCATGGGTGAGACGTCCGCCGGCGTCGGCCGCCTCGATGCGCGCCAGGCGTCCGCGCGCCACGTCCGGCTCACGCAGGGTCAGGACGAAAACCGGGCATACCTCGCGGCAGGCGCCGCAACGGGTGCATCGCGCCAGTTCGGCCGCCCAGTCGATCATGGAAATACCTTGCCGGGATTGAGAATGCCCAGAGGGTCGAACGCCCGTTTGAGCCGCTTTTGCAAATCGATCGCCGCCGGGCTTTGCTCCCAGGGCAGAAATTCGCGTTTGGCGATGCCCACGCCGTGCTCGCCGCTGATCGTGCCGCCGAGGCTGAGCGTCAGACGGAAGATTTCCGCGCGCGCCGTTTTCGCTCGCGCGGCCTCGTCGGCGTCGGCCGGATCGTACAGCAGATTGACGTGCACGTTGCCGTCGCCCGCATGCCCGTAGCAGGCGTGCAACAGGCGATGTTCCGCCGCCAACGCCGCCACACCGTCGAACAATTCGACCAGGCGGTGGATCGGCACGGTCACGTCCTCGCCGTACTTGTGTGGACGCAGTTCGTAAAGCGCCGGACTGACCGAGCGCCGCGCCAGCCACAGTTGATCGGCCTGGGCTTCTTCGGCGGCCACGCGCACCTCGCGCGCTCCGGCGGCGGTGAGCAATTCGCGCAACGCGGCGGCTTGTTGTTCGACTTCGTATTCGCTGCCGTCCAGATCGGAAGAGCACACGTCTGAACTCCAGTCACCGAATACGATC
>CALBTQ010000608.1 GCA_937967875.1 uncultured Pseudomonadota bacterium | reverse complement strand
CCACCGAGATCTACACTCTTTCCCTACACGACGCTCTTCCGATCTGGACATGTACGTGCTCGATCCGAAATTCGGCAGCAGCATCTTTCTGGATCGCCAGATGATTCGTAAACAGATCGACGTGTATTACATGCCTTATTCGAGCAAGGCGGTGCGCATTTTGTTGGACGTCAACGATCTGATCAGCCGCCCCGACGTTCAGGCGATGAACGTGACCATCAAGCTGCATCCCTACGCGCTGATCGAGGAAGGCGCCATGTATTCGCGCATGGGCGCCACGGAAATCGAGGAAATGCTGCGCCAGATGGCGATCATCCAGACCGACGCCGGGAAAATCTGGCCGTACCTGGTCGCCCGCTACGACAACCTGATCAGCAGTTGGTGGGAAGACTTCATTACCCAGGTGGGGCTGGACCCGCAGAAGATCAAACAACTCGCCAAAAGCGAAGAGATGGAAAAGCAGTTGATGGCCGTCAGCAGCGAAGCCGCGCAGTTCTCCGCCGGCGAGGAGATTGTCTTCCTCTTTGAAAATCGCGAGAAAACGCGCATCGAAGGCAAGGAGCAGTTCAAGGAAGCGCTGTTCGCCATCGGCAATCGCTGATTACCAGTCGACCTCCAGGCGCTTGTCCTTTACCTTTTGACTGACGTAGTCAGGCAGCAGGATCGGGCTGACGCGCTCCTCGCCCACCTTCGCCTCGCGCCGCTCCTGCTCGTACTTGCGCACGTGATCCAGGTGCGGCCGCCCTTCCTCGAATTTCCATTTCGCGTACTGCGCCGCCTCGCGTCCGGCGATGCGCCCGAAGACGGTCACGTCCAACAGCGAGTTGCCCATCAGGCGGTTTTCGCCGTGCACGCCGCCGGCCACCTCGCCCGCGCCGAACAAACCGGGGATCGTCGTCTCGCAGTTGCTGTTGTAAACCAGCCCGCCGTTCTGATAGTGCAGCGTCGGGTAGATCAGCATCGGCTGTTTGCTGATGTCGATGCCGTAGCGCTTGAATAGAATGAACTTGCCGGGAAATTCCCGTTCGACGAAACCGGGGCCGTGCAGCGCGTCGATCATCGGGCTGTCCAGCCACACGCCCACCTTGCCCGTCGGCGTCGGCACGCCCTTGCCCACATCCAGGCACTCGCGGATGATGCTCGCGGCCTCCACGTCGCGCGGTTCGCGCTCGAACACGAACTGCTCGCCGTCGATGTTCACCACATTCGCGCCGAAGCCGCGCACCTTTTCGGTGATCAGCAGACCCTCGGCCTGCTCGGGAAACACCGCGCCGGTCGGGTGGTACTGCACCGCGTGCAGGAAGCACACCGGCACGCCCGCGCGATAGGCCATGACGATGCCGTCGGCTGTCGCGCCGTAATGGTTGGTGGTCATGAAGCCCTGCACGTGCAGCCGGCCCGAACCGCCGGTGGCCATGATCACGGCCTTGGCGTGCACCACGTAGGTCTGGCGCGTTTCCAGGTTGAACAGCACCGCGCCGCAGCAGTGGCCGTGCTCGTTGAGAATCAACTCGACCGCCGGATTGAACTCGAGCACCTCGATCGAATCGGCCCGGTTGCGCGCCTCGTCGCGCAGCGTGCGCATGATTTCCGCGCCGGTGATGTCCGCCGCGAAGTGCATCCGCTTGCGACAGGTGCCGCCGCCGTGCGCCACGCGCAGCGAGCCGCTCTCGTCCTCCGGTACTTTCGACAACAGGCAGCCCAGACCTTCAAGCCACTCGATGACCAGCGGCGCTTCGCTGACCAGCGTGCGCACCAGTTCCGGCACGTTCTTGAAATGCCCGCCGCCGATCACGTCGAGGTAATGATAATAAGGGCTGTCCTTGCCGACCTTGGTCGCCGCCTGAATGCCGCCCTCGGCCATCATCGTGTTGGCGTCGCCGTGGCGCAGCTTGGTCGCGACGATCACCCGCGCGCCCTGCTCGCCGGCGATCAACGCTGCGCTCGTGCCCGCGCCGCCGCCGCCGAGAATCAGCACGTCGGTTTCGTAGTCGGCCCGCGTCACGTCGATCTTGTCCGGATCGATGAACGGCCGCGCCTCGAGCAGATCGGCGATCTCATGGCACAGCGCGTACCCTTTGCTCGGACCGATGGTCAGTTCGCGCCGCCCCTCGTTCTTGTAATCCGGATGATAGTGCAGCCGCTCCTGGCGCCCGTCGAGCGACAGCGGCGGAAAATCCTGCCCCGCCTTCGACCGTGCGATGCGCTCGGGCCGCGTGGCCTCCACCTTTTTGATCAGCTCCAAAAGCTCTCGCGTGTAACCCACGATCGCCTCCTACAAGTAAGTTTTGTCGCCCGGGGTCCAGTCGTCCACGTCTTCCTGCGGCTCGACCTCGCGCTCGACGTACCGCTTACGCAGCCCCGCCTCGTCCAACGCCATCGCCTCGTCGAGCATCATCTCGTAGTACCCGTCGCGCAGCCGCTTGGTCTGCTCGCCCAGATGATAGGCCCGGGGCGTGAGTTTCGCGCCAACCAGCCGCCGCGCCAGTTCGGCCATGTGATACTGCTTGAGTTCCGCCGGGCAGCGCGCGGTGCACAGGCCGCACATGACGCAATCGAAGCTCAGCCGCGCCGCCTCGCGTAGATCGCCGCGAATCAGCGCGCTGACGTACTCCATCACCGGGATCTCCATCGGGCAGCTTTTCGTGCAGGTGTTGCAGCCCATGCACTTGTACAGCTCGGGGTACAGCGCCTGAATCGCCTGCGTCGTCGCCGCGACGTTGTCCAGGTTGTAGCTCGCCTTGGGCGCGGGGAAAAATGGAATCTGCGCGATGATCATTCCGTCGGCCACGACCGTCTGACAGGCCAGTCCGACCTCGATGCGGTACGAGCCCGGATAGCGGAACACCGTGCCGCACGCGCCGCAGATGCCGCCGCGGCAACCGCAACCGCGAATCCATTTATAGCCCGCGTACTCGAACGCTTTTTGAATCGTCAGCGAATCGGGCACCAGATACTGCTTGCCCATGATGTAGATGCGCACGACTTCGGGCGGTGTGTTTTCCTTCATTCTTCCCCTCCCTAATGCGCGATGAAAATGCCCAGCACGATGCCGAACACCAGCGCCGCGATGACCATGAAGTAGTTGTCGAACCGGCGCAGCAACGGGTTTTGCGGAATCGTCTCGGGGATCTTCTCGTCGACCACGTAGTCTTTGAGCTCGGTGTCCACCTGTGGGCACGAAAGCACGCAGGCATAACACTGCTCGCAATCTTCGGCGACCGTCGTCTCCAGGCAGAAACTGGTGCGGCGATCGGATACGGCCAACCGTTCGGGCTCGCGGCGCAGCACCGGACAACTGTCGATGCAGTTGCCGCAGGCCAGGCACGCTCGGTCGCCGGCAATGTCCTCGCCCGGCAGCAGATCGAGCCGATGGTACGGCTCCATGCCCCGGCTGAGCATCCGGCAGCGCGCCACCGGCGGCTCTTTGATCGCCAGCACCTGGTCGATCGTCAGCCGGCGCGGCTCGTCCAACGGTTGGTTTCGTTCGGTGAGATCGGAAGAGCACACGTCTGAACTCCAGTCACCGAATACGAT
>CALBTQ010000607.1 GCA_937967875.1 uncultured Pseudomonadota bacterium | reverse complement strand
CGGCAACCCCCGAGATCTACACTCTTTCCCTACACGACGCTCTTCCGATCTGGCGTCTGGGCGAACCGGAATACCGGCGGCAGATCGTCGCCTTCGAACAGAAGTGCCGCGACGATGCGCGCACGCGCAACCTGGCCCGGGTGTTGAGCGCGGTAGGAAGGAAGAAATAAACCGTGGCGCGCGTGCTGATCGTCCGTCCTCCAAAATTTCTCTGGCCCTATATCAACGAGCAGGACAACTACTTGCTGCCGCAGGCGATCGTCTACTTGGGCGCAGCGTTGCGCCGGGCCGGGCACGAGGCGCACCTGCTCGATTGCATGCCCTCGCGCCTGGGTTGGCAATCGCTGGAGCGGACGATTCGCGAACTGCGCCCACAGATCGTCTGCGCGGGCGAAAGCGAAACGCTGTACCAGCACGAAAGCGGCCGGGTGTTCGCGCTGGCCAAGCGGATCGACCCGGCGATTCTCACCGTGGCCGGCGGGGTGCATTTTTCGCACGCGGCGGCGCACGCGCTGGCGAATTATCCGCTCGATGCGATCGTGCGCGGCGAAGGCGAATTGACCATCGCCGCATTGGCCGATGCCTGGGACGGCGACCGCGATCTGACCAAGGTGCCGGGGCTGATTTTACGCGGCGCCGATGGCGAGCCGGTCCACACTGCGTTGCGACCGCTGATCGAGGATCTGGACACGCTGCCCTTCCCGGCCTACGACTTGCTGCCGATGCACCGCTACGGCACGGCGCGCTATCTGTTTTCACCCGGCGGCGTGACGATGCATCACAGCCGCGGCTGCGTGTCCAATTGCACGTTCTGCGCCTGCTGGCTGCAGTTCGCCGAAGAAAACGGAAATGTATCGTCCGTACCGCGCCCGCGCTGGCGCACGCGGTCGGTCGAGCCGGTCGTCGACGAGATGGAAGTGCTCAACCGGCGCTACGGCAAATCGTGCATCGTGTTCGTCGACGACACCTGGAACGTCGACCCGCATTGGGAGGATCGTTTTGCCGACGAACTGCTACGCCGGCGACTCGAACTGAATTGGTTCGCGTTCATGCGCGCGGATTTTCTTCACCGCGACGAGCGGTCGGGATTGTTCGCGAAATTGCTGCGCGCCGGACTGTCGCACATTTGCGTAGGCATGGAGCGGGCCGACGACGACGAGCTCAACGCTATGGAAAAACACAACGTCCAGATTGCGCGCTCGACCGAGTTGATCAAACGCCTGCGTAAAAATCATCCGCAGTTGTTTTTGCAGACGACCTTCATCGTCGGCGTGCGACACGAAACGCAGGCCAGCCTCGACCGCCTGCTGAACTACGTCGAGAGCATCGATCCGGATTATCCCGCGTTTCATCCGCTCACGCCCGTACCCGGCACCGCGATGTACGAGCAAGCCAAACGCGAAGGTTGGTTGGAAATCACCGATTTCGCCCGCTACGATTGGATGACGCC
Organism: uncultured Pseudomonadota bacterium; assembly: GCA_937967875.1. Classification (GTDB taxonomy): domain Bacteria; phylum Lernaellota; class Lernaellaia; order Lernaellales; family Lernaellaceae; genus CALBTQ01. The sequence goes on along the minus strand of CALBTQ010000607.1, from coordinate 3,880 downwards.
GGTCATGCGCACCGAAACGATGAGCCGCGACGATCTGGAAATGGCCATCTGGCGGATGAACAACAAGTACATGAGGCCGTTGCGCGTATTGCGCGGCCTGCTCACGCGTCACACCTACCGCCGCCGCATGTACATATGGTGGCTGAAGGTCAGCCTGAGCATCGCCCTGGATTATCTGCTCGATCGCGTGTTGCCGTCGCGTTCGCAACGGCGCAAGGCGCAACTGTCCGATTACGTCGGCATGATCAAACCGTCCTGGTACGATCGCTAGGGTCATGAACGTCGTTTTCTGCCAACCTGATTTTTTCATTTACCTCGGGCAGGCGCATCTGGCCGCCGACGTTCGCGCTGCGCGTGACGACCTGGGGCCGGTCGTGCGCCGCCGTTCCTTCGCTCACCTGGCCGCGAAAATCGACGAAGCAACCGCGCAACGGCTCGCCGACTCCGGCTGCGCGGGCGTGACCATCGGCGTGGAAACCGGCGACGAAACCGTACGCCGCGAGTTGCTCAACAAGCCGCTGAGCAACCGGGACATCATCGCGGCGGTCCAGCGCCTGCACCGGCGGGGCATTCGCGTGCAGACCGACATCATTTTCGGTCTGCCCGGCCGGGGGATCGACGCGGCGCTGCAGTCGTATCGATTCGTCAACGAACTGTGCAGCGACTTCGGCTGGAGCAGCCTTTTCAATCCTTATCCCGGCACGACGATCGAACGCACCGTGCAAACATCGGTCGCCGACAAAACGTCGTGCTGGTCGTATCGCACGCGCGAACTGCCGGCCAGTTACTTCGATGATACGTTTTTAATGTTTCCGCACCGGCGCGAGATCATCAACCTGCATCGACTCTTCGCCCTCGCCGTGCGTCTGCGCTGGTCGGAAAAATCGGTGCGCCGCCTGATCGCGCTGCCGCTGGATCCGCTGTATCGCGTCGTGCGCGCGGTCACGTTTTACCTGAGCATCCGTCGCATCAAGCGTCTGCCCTGGCCGGCGTTTCTTGCCGAAGCCGCGCAGGTGGGCGCGAGCGCGCTTTGCTTCCGGCGTCAATCTGGTATATCAAGGTGAGCACAGCGAAAAGAAGAGGAGAGTATCCGTGCGAACCGCCCTCGTGTTTCCGCCCACTCGGGCCGTGACCGTGATGCCGCCGCTGGGTTTGGGTTACCTGGCGGCCGCCGCGCAACGCGAGGGATTCGACGCGGACATTTTCGATCTGGCGCGCCGGCACCTGAGCGTGCCGCAACTGCTGACGCGCTTGCGGGCGGGCGATTACCGGGCGATCGGCCTGAGCGTTTCCACGCCCAACTACACGCCCGCATTGAAGTTGGCGTGGCAGATCAAGCAGACGTTTCCCCACACGCCGCTGATCATCGGCGGGGCGCATCCGTCCGCGTTCATCGAGCGCAGCCTGCGCGAATTCGCCGCCGATTACCTGATCGCCAAAGAGGCGGAATACAGTTTTCCGCAATTGCTGCGCGCGTTGGCCGCCGGAAAGGATCCGGCCGGCGCGATCGACGGCGTGTACGCGTTGCGCGACGACAAGTTGTGCGGAAAAGCCGCAAGCGCGCCCCCGCATGATCTCAACGCGCTGCCCTGGCCGGCATGGGAAAAGTTGGAGCCGCATCGCTACCCGCCGATCCCGCACCAGCTTTTCGTGCGGCGCTTGCCGGTCGCGCCGATTCTGACCACGCGCGGCTGCCCGCTCAATTGCACGTTCTGCGCAACGGGCTTCCTCTTCGGCCATCGCGTGCGCACGCGCGACACCGACGACGTGGTCGCCGAATTGCGCTACTTGCGCGACCGCTTCGGCATTCGCGAAGTGCATTTCGAGGACGACAACCTGACGCTCAATCGCGCGCACGCCGTGTCGCTATTGGAGAAAATCAGCGCGGCGCAACTCGATCTGTTGTTCAAATGTCCCAACGGCGTGATGACCTCGACGCTGGACGCCGAGTTGCTCGGTCTGCTCAAGCGCGCCGGTTGTTATCAAATTTCGCTAGGCATCGAGACGACCTCGGCCGCCGCGTTGGGCAAAGAAGCAAAGTACATTCCCTACCGCGACGTACGCGCGACGGTGAAGCTGGCCAGGCAGATCGGCCTGGAGGTACAGGGTTTGTTTATCGTCGGCCTGCCCTACGACACCGAGGCGGCCTTCCGCAAAACGCTGCAGGACGCGATCGACATGGAGCTGGATCTGGCGCACTTCGGCGTGTTCATTCCGCTGCCCGGTTCGCGCAGCGGCGAAGCGCTAGGCGGTTGCGACATCTCGACGATCAATTTTTTCACGCCGCACACGAAGTACGCCGCCGTCTCGCCGCAACAGTTGAAACGGCAACAACGACGGGCGATTCTGCGTTTCTACCTGCGGCCGAAACCGATGCTCAAACTGCTCTCGATGTTCAAACTGCGCCAGTTGTTCGGCGTGCTCAACGTTATCCGCCGCTATCTCGTCGGGATCTGACGCGATGAAACCGACCCTCGCCCTGCTCAATCCGCCCGCGCCGCTGCCGACGATGCGCGATTACTTTTGTTCGTCGTCGAGCAAAATGGGCTACCTTTGGCAACCGATCGACTTGCTGGTCCAGAGCGGTTATCTTGACGCCGATTTCACGCTTGCCGTGCTGGACGCTCCGGCTCTTGAATTGACCGAAACACAGACGTTGGCTAGGTTGACCGCGCTCGAACCGGCGGTGATTTTCGCGCTGGTCGGTACGGCCAATTTCCCGGACGACTTTGCCTTCCTCGAACGCGCGGCGCAGGCCACCGGCGCGCGGATTTTCGTCAGCGGCGATCTGGCGCGGTTTTATCCGCAACAGGTGCTGGCGCGCTTTCCGTTCATCGAAGGCGTGTTGCTGGATTTCACCGGTGCGGCGCTGCGCGATTTTCTGGTCGATCAGATTCACGATCCGGCCCTGTTTTTACGCGGGGAAATCCGCCGCCCGTGGGCGCAACGGCACGATTTGTTCGTTTATCCGCTCCCGCGTCATGATCTGTTTCGCGCGTTGCCTTATCGCATGCCGTTTCTCGGGTTGCGCTTCGCCTCGCTGCTGACGTCCCTCGGCTGCCCCTTCGGCTGCGCCTACTGCAACAGCGGCGCGCTTGGCTTCACCGAGCGCGAGCGCGACAATCTCTTCGCCGAACTCGACGCCCTGCGCGACGCCGGCGTGCGCCACCTGTTCGTCAAGGACATGACGTTCAACGTCACCGCCCGGCGTGCTATCCTATTGCTGGAACAGTGGCGCGCGCGCGGCTACGACTTTCGCTGGCTCGGCTATTTCCGCGCCGAAACGATCGACGCCGAACTGGCCGCACTGCTCAAGGCGACCGGCTGCACGATCGCGCAGATCGGCCTGGAAAGCGCCTCGGCGACGGCGTTGGCGGAGATGCGGCCGACGCTCGACCATGAGCGCGCGCGCAAAGGACTGGCGCACCTGGAGCGGGCGGACGTGTGTTACGGCGCGCATTTCATTTTCGGTCTGCCCGGCGACGACGAGGACGGTTGGCGACGGACGATCGATCTGGCGCGCTCGTTGAAGCTGCGCTACGCGTCGTTCAATATTTTCACACCGCGGCCCGGCTCGGCCCTGGCCGGCGAAAGCGTCGACTTCGACGCGCTGCGGATGGATCCCTCGCGCCCGACGGGACCTTCCGCCGTCGCGTTGGCGGTGCGCCGGGCCAACCGCGCCTTTTACCGGCGCGCCGCGTATTGGCCGGGGCTGCTGGGCTGTCTGCTGACCACGGGCGGCGTGCGCGCGACGTTCTCGCTGGTGCGTCACTGGTGGCGCTCGCGGGGGAAATGACGATGAGCCGCGTGCTCAAACATCTGAAGTATCCGCTGCTAGATCGGAAGAGCACACGTCTGAACTCCAGTCACCGAATACGAT
>CALBTQ010000606.1 GCA_937967875.1 uncultured Pseudomonadota bacterium | reverse complement strand
GATCGTATTCGGTGACTGGAGTTCAGACGTGTGCTCTTCCGATCTGTCTCAAGATCATCCGGAAAATCGATCGCCATCCATTCATCATCACGGTTCTCGCGATAATAAAATTCTTCATTTTCGCAATCAGTTACAACACCGGATCCGTTGTGAGTGAAGCGAAAGATATCGCCGACGATCGGCAAAGACTCATCAATGATAATCTGATCGCTCAAGTACTTGATTGTGCAACGACTCGTCCACGCTTCCCCTTCACAAAAAACCAACTCTTCGGAAGACGACAACTGCAATTGACCATAAAGCCAGTTATCATTTTCCAAAAAATATACTTCTTCCCAAGCGAGCGGATCACTGAATTTGAATATCTTGTATGTGTCGTTACTGAAATAGACTCCATACCCCTGATAATTGGCTGTAAAGATCACATCTCCCAATTGTTTAAATGAGAACGGCGAACTGAAAATACTTGTTTGAATTTGATAATCGCCATTCAATTCCCAGCCGAAAAACGGCAATTCCTCGTCAGCCTCTGCAAAGTGCGGTCTCATGATTAAGGCAACTTCTGAATATCGATCCGCCAAGGGAATTTCGCTTAGACGCTCCTCAGCAGAATCATCGTCTCCCTCATCATCATCATCAACATTATCAGTATTTGAATCATCATCAGTCTCACAACCGCATACCGTGACGCCGGTCATTACAATAATAAGAAAAATTAGAGTTCTCATCACTCACCTCCGATTTTCCTAGCGGAAATACAGATAATTTGTATTGTTCTGATTGCACGTCCATATTGGCACACTATATGTTTCGCCGGCTTCACCGCACTCATCCGGGATGTCGCCATAGGTCACATACGAGGACGTGCATGGTCCGTCTCCGTCGTCGCGCGCCGTAGTATTAACGAAGAATAGTTTCCTCCCAAGGACTAATTGTACTTGTTCGAACTGATCATACGATCCAAGCCGAACGGAAAAATGCGGTTGATGCGGAAATTATCCAGCACTTCCTCGGCCTGGGGCAAATAGACCAGTTCGGTTCCGTTGAAGTGGTAAAGCAGATTGCCGCGCGTCTGCACGGGCCCGGTCGCCTGGTACGAGTCGTACATGACGTAGACATATCCGGTTCCGGCGGCGGCGGTCGCGGCCATCATCGGCCACGTGGTCACGTAACCGGCCTCCGGGTAGGTCAGGTCGCGCGGGAACGCAACCTCCTCATACTCGCCGACCTGTGTGTCGGAAACGGTCCATTGCACCATTTGTTCGTAGTACTTTGAGGGCATGCCGACATGCCTTTCGACGACGCCGAAGACCTGCAGCGAATCGTCCGGCATGGCCAGCACCGCGTCGGCCCGCCGGGATGATGCCTCCCGGCACCCTTGCCAGCCGAGGCCGTTTTTATACCGGCAAAAACGGCTCGTGTAATTGTAGGCGTCATCGGAATGGTAAACATTCACCAGCGCCCAGAAGCCGTCCGAAACCAACTGGAACTCGAAGAAAACCGTATAATACGGATCGACGGCGCCGAACTCGACCGGCACGGATAGTTCCTGCCATTCGTCCTCACGCGTCAGCCGGTAATAAATCAGCGCGTTGGTTTCGTCATAGACGACCGCCCTCCCATCGGAGAGGAATTTAAAAGGAGATCCGGTAAATTTGATTTCCGGCAAATCCAGGTTTGTTACGCTCGTCCCGTCGATTATTTTCAATTGACAATACCAAGTCGTCGAATCTCCATCACAAAAAGTGAACTCATCCTCACTATAGTTGAACGGCTGATGAACCATTAGATGATTTTCCGGAAAGTCGATTATTTCCTCCCATTCATGTCCGCTAGTAAAACGATACAAATGATAATCATGCATTGCAGTTTTCGTCGTTCTTACTGATTTTTGGCTTATGCCATAATATCTTGATTTGAATAATAAGTTCTCCAATTTATGATTTAATATCGGATTTGGATGGGTTAAATTACTAGCCTGAACCGCTGTTCCCGCCGCCACCTCCCAACCGGCAAATGGATATGGGACTTCATCGGAAGCCCAACTGGGCATAAGGAAAATTTCCACATCCTCGTTGACATTATATACTTCGTAGACTGGCCAATTATTCGTCAGGTTCAAGTTTTGTTGAACGAAAACATCTCCTTGCTCGACCGGCGAAGGGCTGCACGCAACCGCCAGCGCCAGAAGCAACAACGCCGGGACAAATTTTCTTGTATGCCGCATCACACACCTCCGATCGTTTTAACGGAAGAACAGATAATTAT
>CALBTQ010000605.1 GCA_937967875.1 uncultured Pseudomonadota bacterium | reverse complement strand
CCCTACACGACGCTCTTCCGATCTTCCGGAGTACAACCTGCGCGAATACAAGGAGCGCTCCAACCACGTGCTGTACACGGTGACCGAGCCCGACCTGCTGGCGCTGTTGCCCGACTACTATTACCAGGGCGTGACCATCGACGAGGTGTTTTACAACACGACCCCGATGATCGAGGGCGGGCCGAGTCTGGACGCCTATTCCGGCGCGATGCTGGGCTTCAACTTCATCTACGATCTGCTCAAGGAGGAAGACGAGGCGTACAGGGACGAGATCGCCGAGGCGGTTACCTGCTTCGTCGGCCGGTTGCGTAAGCTGCGCATCACCAACATCCGCGAAAGCCTGGTCGGGCGTTTGCTGATCGACTACCTGCTGGGCACCGGCAGCGTGCACCTGGACCCGGACGACATCGATCTGGACGACATCGACACGATGGTCGGCTACGTGGCCGAGGCGATTCCGCCGGGCGATCCGGGCGACTTCATTTTCGAGTGTCGCGACGAACTGCCGACCGAGGTCGATCCCAAGTACGACTTCGACGCGAACGATCCGCTGTTTATCCTGCAGTTCGCCGACCTGGCCTATAAGCTGTCGGGGCTGGGCGATTACCCGATCGACTTCATCTACCTGGTGTCGCACCGCGGCGGCGACGTGGCGTTCATGATGAACTGGATGATCATGGCCTACCACGTGACCGGCGATCAGCGGTACCTCGACTTCGTGCAGAACCGGTTGGTCGACGAAATCGACGGACTGGCCGTGCTCAACACGTCCGGCGCGTTTTACCTGCCGCCGTTCTGCGGCAGTTGGATCGGCGGGGACCTGGTGCATCCGATTCTGCACGCGTCGATGATGCACCTGGCCGACGGTGCGCTGGCCGACGAGCATCGGCGCACGATGAAAGAGGAACTCAAAGACAAACTGTTCCTGACTGACAACAACGCTTACTTCGGCATCATCTACGCGGCGGCGGTCGACGAGACGTACGATCCGGACCTGCCGGATTATCTGGAGTGGGCCGTCGCCGAGTTGGACGGCTACCTGCTCAATCCCGACGCGCCGCTGGACCCCAAGCGCAACTACAGCACCGATTACATCGCCGATCCGCTGCCGGGCTACGAACCGATCGAGCCGACGCAGGAGCAGATCGACATCTGCGAACAGGGGCTGGAAATCCTGGGCTTCGAGATCATCCCCGGGCCGGGAGTCGATCCGGACTTCACAGTGATCGCCCCGCAGGCCTTGCCGGTCGGCAAGCGCGTGCCGCACGAGATGATCTGGCATTTTTCGCCCTTCAACCTCAAGCGCGACTTCGGCAGCGCCGAGGGCCGGCGCCACTACTTTTTCACCGACCTCACCGCCCCGTACTGGATCGGTCGTTACCGCGGCCTGATCGACGACGGCAGCGCAGGCATGGCGCTGGGCTGGCGGGATACGGGCGAGCCCTGCACGCCTTAATTCGCTTTTATTATTCGATGATTCGACCGATAAATCCCGGTTGACAAGCAAACCTATTGGAATACACTGCGCGCGACGAAAGGGTCGTCAACGGATCGTTCACGAGGCTATCCGCGCGAATGGCGGAGCGGTGTGAATGAGGATTGCATTGAACCGGACCGTAAAAAGCAAGGTTTCTGGGCAATGGGCGACCGGACCCCGACCGCACCCTACACCCATCGAATGCCATTTCATCCAGTACTTTTCACGGCGCAAAATGCGAGCGAAAGGAATATCAACATGAGCGCGAAAAGTTACAACGCCTTTGAAACGGCGCAGAAACAGTTCGACAACGTGGCCGACATTCTCGACCTGGATCAGGGCACGCGCGATCTGCTGCGTTGGCCGATGCGCGAGTACCACTTCAACATTCCGGTGCGTATGGACGACGGCACGACGCGGGTCTTCCGCGGCTTCCGCGTACAGCACAACGATGCGCGCGGGCCGAGCAAGGGCGGCATTCGTTTTCACCCGGCCGAGACGGCCGACACGGTGCGCGCGTTGTCGATGTGGATGACCTGGAAATGCGCGGTGGTCGATATTCCCCTGGGCGGCGGCAAAGGCGGCGTGATCTGCGATCCGCACAACCTATCGATGCGCGAGCAGGAAAATCTGTGCCGCGGCTGGATGCGGCAGGTGTCCAAGAACGTCGGTCCGGTGCAGGACGTGCCGGCGCCCGACGTGATGACCAGCGCGCAGCACATGCTGTGGATGATGGACGAGTTCGAGGCGCTGCACGGCGGCCGCTACCCCGGCATGATCACCGGCAAGCCGGTGGGCATGGGCGGTTCGCGCGGGCGCACGGAAGCGACGGGTTACGGCCTGATCTTCACCGTGCGCGAGGCGCTTAAGCAGTTGGGCATCAAACCGCAGGGCACGACGGCGAGCTTCGACGGCTTCGGCAACGTGGCGCAGTACGCCTGCGAACTATTCACCCAGATGGGCGGCATCGTCGTGTGCGTCACCTGCTGGGATCAGGCCGACAACAAGCCGTACGCGTTCATCAAGAAGGACGGTCTGGACATTGCGGCGCTGATGAAGATCACCGACCGCTTCGGCGGCATCGACAAGAACAAGGCGCGCGACCTGGGCATCGAAGTGACCGACGCGGCGAAGTGGCTGACGCAGGACGTCGACATCCTGCTGCCCTGCGCGCTGGAAAACCAGTTGCGCGAGGACAACATCGGCGGCATCGGCAAGGGCGTGAAGATCGTCGCGGAAGGCGCGAACGGCCCGACGACGCTGGCGGCCGACCAGTACCTCAAAGAGAACAACGTGTTCAACATTCCCGATTTCCTGGCCAACGCCGGCGGCGTGACCTGCAGCTACTTCGAGCAGGTGCAGTCGAACATGAACTACTTCTGGGAAAAGGACGAAGTGCTCGGCAAGCTCGACCTCAAGATGACCTCGGCCTTCGTCGCGGTGAGCGAATTGGCCAAGAAGCAGGGCCTGTACATGCGCGACGCCGCGTACGTGATCGCGATCAATCGCGTGGCCGAAGCCTGCCGCTTGCGCGGCTGGGTCTGATTCATCCTTTCGTAAAACGCCAAGGGCCGGAGGCGACGCCTTCGGCCTTTTTATTTGCCCTCGCCCGATGAATTATCTACACTCTGGCCGAACCGAAACGGATGGACCGATGTTGCGCTGCTTTTTCGTTTCCGATCTGCACGGGCGACTCGAACGCTATCGGGCGCTGCTGGCGGCCGTGCGCGCTCAGCGGCCGCAAGCGTTGTTCATCGGCGGCGACCTGCTGCCGTCGCCCATGGCGCCGTTTCGTCTCGACGGTGAGCCCGCCGATTTTCTTGCCGATTTCATCCTGCCGCAGTTGGCCGCGTTGCGCGACGAACTGGGCGAAGCGTATCCGCGCATCTTCGTGATTCTGGGCAATGACGACGGCAAGTTCGAGGAAGAGGCGATGATCCAGGCCGAACTCGAAGGCTATTGGCGCTACCTGCACATGGGCCGGGCGTTGCTGGACGACTATGCAGTGTACGGTTACGCCTACGTGCCGCCGACGCCGTTTCAGTTGAAAGACTGGGAGCGCTACGACGTGTCGCGCTTCGTCGATCCGGGTTGTCTGTCGCCCGAGGAGGGCCGGCACTCGACGCCGGTGACCGAGCAGGAAACGCGCTACGCGACGATCAAGGACGACCTGGAGCGTCTGACCGCCAGGGCCGATCTGTCGCGGGCGATTTTCCTTTTTCACGCGCCGCCGTACAAAACGGCGTTGGATCGCGCGGCGCTCGACGGCAAGATGATCGACCATGCGCCGCTGGACGTGCACGTGGGCAGCATCGCAGTCGAGCGGTTCATTCGCGCGCGTCAACCGCTGCTGACGCTGCACGGCCACGTGCATGAAACGGCGCGCCTGACCGGACAATGGCGCGAGGAACTGGGCCGCACGCACGCCTTCACCGCCGCGCACGAGATCGGAAGAGCGTCGTGTAGGGAAAGAGTGTAGATCTCGGTG
>CALBTQ010000604.1 GCA_937967875.1 uncultured Pseudomonadota bacterium | reverse complement strand
ATCGTATTCGGTGACTGGAGTTCAGACGTGTGCTCTTCCGATCTACCCGCGACGATCTGCGGTTGATCTTGCAGCGCGCCCGTGCTTGGACGCGCCCGGGCGGTTTGCTTCTGCTGGAGATGATGCCCGCCGACGCCTTTCGTCAGGAGGTGTACCATCGGTGGGAGATGAAGGACGCGAGCCTCTTTGCCGACGCGCCGCACTTGTGGATGGAAGAGAAAATCTGGTACGAACCGGAGAAAACACACGCGCACATCATCACCACGGTCGATCAGGCCGACGGCCGCCTGACCACATATTCGGTGTGCCACACCGGTTACGAGATCGAGGAGATCCGGCAACTGCTGGCGCAATGCGGATGGCGCGTGCAACGGCTGTACGGCAACCTGACCGGCGAAACCTTCGACGAACAAACCAGCGAATGGCAGGTGATCGTCGCCGTCGCCACGTAGAGGTCCGATGACCCAAGCGATAAAAAGCAAGCGAACGTTCCGACACATCGCCGTTGTATCGGCGACGCTGCTGTTGATGCTGCTGGCGGTGGAAATCGGACTGCGACTTTTCTGGCAACCGCCGGTGTCGGTCAACTACTATCGCACCGACGACGCCTTCCATCATCGCGGACGACCCAACGTCGTGATCCATCATGTTTTGCATGACGGGCAAAAAATCGAAGTGGCGACCAATTCGCTGGGACTGCGCGACGTGGAATACGGCCCCAAACCGGACGGCGTGACGCGCATTCTCGTGCTGGGCGATTCGTTCACCGAGGCGGGTACGGCGCCGTTTCCGTTCTGCTCGACGAAAATTCTGGAGCGCAAATTAAACGATAAATTCGGCGCCGGGCGCTTCCAGGTGATCAACGCCGGTCAGGTTTCCTACAGCCCGCTGCTGGAATACCTGCTGCTGTCCAGGGTGCTGATCAACCTGGCGCCCGACCTAGTGCTGCTCAACCTCGACATGACCGACGTGCAGGACGATCAACTCTACACGCGCATCGCGCAATTCGACGAACAAGGCCTGCCCGTCGCCGTTCCCTTCCGGCCGATCCCGACCGTCGTCGCCAAGGAGCCGCCGAAAAAGAACAACCTTCTCGGATATTTCTATTATAAAGTATTCATTGTAAAGTTCATTGCCGAACGCACGCACTACTTCGAAAAAAGTTTCACCAAACAAACGATCGTCAAAGGCGAGATCGACACCGATCGCCTGGGCGCGACCCGCGACGAGCTGACCGGCTGGGAGCCCTACTACGAACAAACCGGCGCGTACCTGCGGCTGATTCGCGATTACCTGGCCGCGCGCGACATTCCGCTGGTGGTGTTCGTTTATCCGCACGGGCACCAGGTAGCCGCGCGCGAATGGGCGCAGGGACGCGAGCTTTACGCGTTCGCGAAAGACCGCGTGTATCGCGGCACGTTCCTTCCGTTCCTGGAAACGTACTGTCCGCAGCACGATCTGGACTGCCGTTTCCTGCACCAGGAGTTTCAGCAGTATACGGGCGACGATCTGCTGTACTTGCCCTTCAACGGTCACTTCACGCGCGCCGGCGAGGCGATGCTGGCCTTGCTGCAATTCGACATTCTGATCGGCGGCGACTACGCCGCAATCATTCACTGAAGCCGCTTTTATCGCCGCATACAAATTGCTAGGATCGCGCGCATGGATACCTTCAAACTGATCAGCGATTATCAACCGACCGGCGATCAACCGGCGGCGATCGACGCCCTGGTGCACAATCTCGGCGATGGTCGTCCCTACCAAACGCTGCTGGGCGTAACCGGCTCGGGAAAAACGTTCACCGTGGCCAACGTCATCGCGCGACTCAACCGCCCGGCGTTGGTGCTGGCGCACAACAAAACGCTGGCCGCGCAACTCTTCGGCGAATTCAAGCAACTGTTTCCGGACAACGCGGTCGAGTATTTCGTTTCCTATTACG
>CALBTQ010000603.1 GCA_937967875.1 uncultured Pseudomonadota bacterium | reverse complement strand
ACCACCGAGATCTACACTCTTTCCCTACACGACGCTCTTCCGATCTCGCTCCTGTTGCACGTCGAAAAGCTGCGTATAGCAGAATCCCTGCAGGTGTTCGTGTTCGGCAATCAATGAGAGCACCTGCCGCACGCTTTCCTCCAACGTCATCCCCTTGCCGCCGTAAGGACCGAAGCCGTGCCCGCCGCATTCGCTGATGATCACCGGCTGGTTGCGGTAATGGCCGGTGGGCGCCAGCGGGCTTTTATAAATTTTATTGGGCCTGACCATATACGCGTTGCGCCAGGCCTCGTATTTGATCTGCGCGGGGTCGCCCAACTGCCGGTAATAAGCGCGCACACGCTCGGGATCGCCCAGGTAGTGGTGAATGTCGAGAATGTCGGTGTCCAGATGATCGTAGCCGGAATTGTCGATCACCGGCCGGGTGGGGTCCAATTCGCGGCAAAGGCGGACCATGCCGCGCACCCATTGCCGCGTATTTTCGTTCCACACGATATCCAGGATGCCCCAGGTTTCGTTGAACAGCACCCAGGAAACGACGCACGGATGCCCGCGATCGCGCGCGACAGCCTCGCGCAGCATGCGCTCGAAGGCGATGCGGTCGACGCGCGAAAAGACGAACGGACTGGGCATTTCATCCCACACGACCAGGCCGAGGCGGTCGCACCAATACAGCAGGCGCGGATCGGCGAGCGTCTGGTGGATGCGCAGGCCGTTGAAGCCGAAGGATTTGATCAGCTCGACGTCGCGGCGGAACATGTCGGGGTCGGTCGGCGCCGCCCACCCTGCGGGATAGTAGGCCTGGTAGAGCACCAGCTTCTGCCACAGCGGTTCGCCGTTGAGCAGCACCTTGCCGTCGCAAGCGACGATGGTGCGCAGACCGGCATAGCCGGTCGCCTCGTCGATGATTCGCCGATTGCATTTGATGCGATAGGTCACGCCGTACAGGTGCGGCGTTTGCGGGCTCCAGTGCGCCGGACGCTGGGGCGTCACGCGGACGATCATCGACGACGCGTCGATCTTCTGCCGCACGAAGGCGTCGGCTCGACCGTCGGGGTGCGTCAGCGCGATTTCCAACTCGCCGGTCGGTTCGCCGTCGAAGCGCAGGTGAAATTCAAAGGCCTCGCCGGTCGCGACCGTCAGCGGATGCGCCTGCGCGAGGTGCGTCGCGCCGCACGCCTCCAGCCACACCGGCTGCCAGACGCCCGAATACGGCTGATAAAAAATGGTGTAACTAAACGGCAGATGCGTTTGCTTGCCGCGCGGCAGCTTGCCTTCGCGCGTTTCCTTGACATGCAGGCAGATCGCATTTTCGCCGGGGCGCAACTGCGGATCGATGCGCCAGCGAATCGGCGTATAACCGCCTTCGTGCGAACCGACGTGATGCCCGTTGACGTACCCTTCACAAATGTAATCGGCCGCGCCGATGTGCAGATAAATCGTCCGGCCCAGCCAGTCGGCCGGAATCTCCACCCGGCGCAAATACCACAGGTGATCGGGGCCGATTTTCTTGCCGATGCCGCTGGCGGGCGATTCGACGCAAAACGGCACTTCGATCGCGTCGGGCAGACGGTCGCGGGTCCACCAGGCTTCGGTCAGCCCTTCGCCGCGCGGATCGTGCGCAAACTGCCAGCAACCGTTTAAATTCATCCATGATTCACGTTGCAGCGGAGGATATGGGTGATCGGATGCCGGTGATTTCATGCGTTCCCCCTCGTAGGCAGGCTATCTTAGCAGAAACCGTTTATCCGGCAAAAACCTTTTGTTTTTATGGACAATAATTATGTGCTGAATTTTCAGCGCCGGTCAAAAATCCGGTGTACAATACGCGCGATATGAGCCGCATTTTATTCGAACCGAAACGGCGACTGTTGGCGCGCACGACCTTGGCGTTTGCCCTCGTGCTGGCGTTGCAGGCCGGTTTGTCGGCCTATTTGATCCTCAACGTGATGGAACGCACGTTGCAATCGCGGCTGGACAATCAATTGATTCGCGTCGGCTTCATCATCACCGGCAACCAGCAATTGATGGATGCGCTGACGGTTTCGGCGAATAATCCGGAAGCGTTCAAGATTCTGGCGAGCATGAGCCATTCGCTGGGCGAAACGGTCAATCTGACGGGCATTCGGCGCTCGTATCTGGCGCGCATCGAACATAAACATTTCGTCTACCTCGCCGGCACCAGCACTACCGGCAAGGCGTTGCCCAATCCGAACATCACCACACGCACACAATGGGCCAACCTGCTGGAAGGCAAGGCGATCACCACGCCGCCCTTCCGCGCCGAAGACGGCAGTCTGGTCAAGGCGGCGTACATTCCGGTGATGAAAGGCCAGCGCTTGCTGGGGCTGGTGGCGGTGGAGGACGATGCGACCGACCTGGAAGCGATGACGCTGCTCAAGCGGAAATTGTATATGGTGTCGATCATCGGCTTTTTGTTCGTCGTGTTCGTTTCCTTCACCATCGCGCGCACGATCAACACGCCCGTGCGGCGGCTGGTGGACGCGGCCGAGGAATTGGGCGCGGGCAAATTCAACGCGCGTTTCAAGGTGACCGGCGCCGACGAAATCAACTTCCTGGGCCAAACCTTCAACGACATGGCCGAGGACATTCAAGCGCGCGACAAGCAGATCCGCCAGATGAACGAAGCCGCGCTGGCCGATGCGCGCCAGCTTTACGAACACGTGTTGCGGGCGATGGAATCGGCGCTGCTCACCGTCGATCTGGACGGCAATCTGACCAGCGAAAATCCGGCCGTGCACCGTCTGCTCGGCGGACCGCATTTGATGCCCCGGCACATCGAGGAGCGCCTGGCGTTTTATGAGTCGCTGCTGGAAATCTGGCGACGGCGCGATTCGCTGACCAACCGCGAGGTCGTGTTGCACACGCCGGCGGGTGAGCGGTTCATCGAAGTCACGCTGCAACAACTGTCGGATCACCGCAACGAGCAAATCGGCTACAGCCTGCTGCTGACCGACCGCACCGAGGAAAAACGGCTGCAAAGCGAATTGGACATGCGCAAACGTTTGGCTGCGTTGGGCGAACTGGCCGCGGGCATCGCGCACGAGATCCGCAACCCGCTTAACGGCATCGAGCTGATGCTCGGCCTCGTGCAGGAGGACCTGCAACAGAAAGGTTTTGCCGACGATCGCTTCACCAGCATCCACGACGAGGTGACGCGGCTGAACGTGGTCGTCAACGACTTCCTGCTGTTCGCCCGGCCCAAACCGTTGGAGAAGGAGCCTTTCCAGCTCGTCGAATTGATGGAAGACGCGTTGATGTTCACCCTGGGCCACCTCGAGGAAAAGAACATCGAGGTGGTGCGCGATTTCGCCGACGACCTGCCTCCGGCCCTGCTGGACCCGGCGGCGATGCGGCGGTCCTTCGTCAACCTGATTCAGAACGCCTGTCAGGCGATGAATTCCGGCGGGCGCCTGACGCTTTCCGCCCAATTGGCCAACTCGCCGATCGGTAAATACTATCTTGTTCGGATAATCGATAACGGCCCCGGCATTCCGCCGGAAGTGATCGACAAGATTTTCCACCCCTTCGTCACCAGCAAGGCCGACGGCACCGGCCTGGGGCTTTCCATCGTGCATAAAACGATAGTCAATCACAACGGTTCGATCCGGTGTTACAATCGCGAAGAGGGGGGAGCCTGCTTCGACATCGAAATACCTTACGTGGAGGGAATCTGATGTCACGCGTACTGATTGTCGATGACCACAAGTCCACTGCCGACAGCCTGGCGCAAATCGCCTCGCGCCTGGGCCAGGACGTGAAGGTCCTCTATGAGGGCAACGAAGCGCTGGCGGAAATCGACGCCAATCCACCCGAGTTGATCGTCACCGATCTGCGTCTGCCCGGCGCTTCGGGAATCGACATTCTGACCCACGCCATGGCCTCACACCCGGACATGGTGGAGATCGGAAGAGCGTCGTGTAGGGAAAGAGTGTAGATCTCGGTG
>CALBTQ010000602.1 GCA_937967875.1 uncultured Pseudomonadota bacterium | reverse complement strand
GCAGCAAAGCTTCATCGTTCAACGTCTCGGCGTCGGGCTCCTCTCCTTCCGCCGCGACGAAATGCAATTCCACGTGGTGGACGGCGGTGTTTTTCGGTTGCCAGAAGACGGTCAGCGCATCGCCGGTCGCCTGCATCGAGACTTCGCCGATTTGCGGCATATCGCCGGCCGGCGCGGCAAACACCTGCAGCGATTCCAGCGCCGCGGCGCCCGGATCCGTCAAACCGATTTCCAGGCAGTAGCCGCGCACCGTATCCGGAAAGTCAAATGTATTTTGTGTCGCGTCCCAATATTCATGAAAAACGCGATCACCTCCGCAAGCCTCGTAAACCTCAACCGAAACGAGGCTTCCGGCCGGAAACACAGACCATTGTGCGCTCAATTTGGAAAAGCCGATCGGCCACATCGTTGTCGGCGCGAAGTCAACGGTCAACCGATGCTCGCCGCCGCGCGGCGTTTTCCAAGCGGTTTCGACATCGCCGTCGCGCACGGCGGCAGGCGCATCATCGGTTTCCCTGGGCCACAAAAAGAAAAACGTGTTTCGCGTATCCGTTGCCGTCACGCGCGCGTAAGGCGTCAAATCAAGGCCTTGGGCCGAAGCGGCCGTCAACGGAAGTGAAGCAAGAAAAGCCGTCAAGACAATGAGCATGGCGAAGTTTGTTTTCATTGACCGTCGTTCCTCATTCGAAAATCAAATAAGCCGCAGTTCGTTTCCTTCCGGGCATCAGCATCCGCATCCCTCATCGCCGGCATTGTCATCGTCAGCATCCTCCGCGTCGTCATCGTCATCGTTGTCGTTGTCGTCGTCGGCGGCGTCATCGTCGGCCGTATCGTCGTCATCGTCCGTGTCGACCGGTTCGCCCAAACCACCCATCTCGAAATAAGGTCGATATCGGTCGATGAGCGTCTGCCGCACCGGTTTGTCCGTCTCCCGGTCCATGTGCATGATTCCCATGCTCTGAATGTGCGCGGAATCGACGCGATACCAGTTGAACTGGCACCACCATGTCACTCCCGCCAGAAAACCGTCTGTGTTGTCGCCGTCGGCATCCACGGCCGCCAGGGGAAGAAACGCGTCGAGCGTCTCCTCGGCGACCTCGACCTGACGCGCCGTTTCGCTGTCGTCCGAGTTGCTCCAATAACCGAACTCGCAGGCGATGATCGGCTTGTTCGGATGGCGCTCGTGCTGATCCAGGAGAAACCGCGTCGTTTCCGCGGCGATGTCTTCGCCGTAAAACACGCCGAAATACATGGTCCACCCGATCACGTCCACGTCGTTCACCGAGGAACCCGTCAGCAGCGCGCCGTCGGCTGCAAGGCTTTCGGTCACCAATCGGCCGTCCGGATAATTGTCATCCAGGTCTTCATGAAGCGTTTGGACATAGGAACGCAGATTGAACACCAGATACCACATCGGCTCGTTGCACAAGCTCCAAAAAAGAATTGACGGCCGGTTGCGCCCGTTCCAGATCATCTCGCGCCACATCTGTTGCGCCAGGCCGCGCTCCAATAGGACGGGTATGGAAAAGTAGTTGATCCACCAGGCGGGAATTTCCGACCAGACCGCGAAGCCCATGCGGTCCGTAAGCAGGTATGTGTTGGGATGGTTCGGATAATGGGCAGTGCGCAGGAACCATACGTTCGTGTCGCGGATGATTTGCAGATCCTCCGCGATTTTCGCCATCGTCGCCGTACGACCCGAATCGGGCCAATCCTCGTGGCGGGCCATGCCGGTGAAGAACGTGGGGCGATTGTTGAGCATAATTTTCGCTCCTTCGCCGACCTCCACGGTGCGAACGCCGAACTGTGTGGCGAAGGAATCGATCACCGAACCATCGCGCACCAAATCCACGGTCAGCACATACAAGTTCGGATCTGCCGGTGTCCAGAGTGCGGGATTGGACAGTATCGTATGGAACGTCGTCTGCAAGTAGCCGTCCGCCGCAATGATGACGTTTTTCGATGTTGAACCGGAAAGAGTCGCCGGCGCACCAAGTAGATGCGCCGTGATGGGATCGCTCAAATAGTCGGGATGCTCCCGGTCCATGGCGTGAACGGACACCTTGATCGACAAGTCCTCTTGCTGTACCCCACGGTTTTCGGTGACGATCGATACGTCCAGGTCTCCATACGTATTCTGCGGCAGCACATCCGCCCGCACGATATGCGCCGGTGGCGCCGCCGTCAGATAAACATCCTGCACCACGCCCGCGTAGTGCATCCAATCGGTGGCGAACAGGTTGGGCAGGATATCCATGCGCAGCGTCCAGGGCATCGCGTCCACGCGGAAGACAATGACGTTGTCCTCGCCGTAATGGAGATACTCCGAAATGTCAAAAGCAAAAGGAGTGTAACCGCCCTCGTGGTAACCGACCCACTCGCCGTTGACCCAAACATCCGCTACGTAGTCGCACGCGAGGGCGACCAGGCGCACCACGCGGCCATCCCACGCGCCGGGAATATCGATGTGCCGGCGATAGTAAATCCCCTGGTCGTAGACCTCGGCGCCGAGGGGGTTGTCGGGAGTGGCCGGCATTTCGTTTTCGACGCCCGGCAACTGGTGCTCGGCCCACGTGGAGTCGTCGAAATTCTCTCGCGTTGCGCCACCGGTTTCCAATTCGACGGATGCAAGCCAATCGGCAGTGCGCGGGCTCATGGAGAGCGTATGATCGACGTTTAGACGCAATTTCCGCCACGTTCCCGCAAGGTCCAGCATCGGACGATCCTGCGGCTCAAAAGAGATCATCGGCCGGCCGTTTTGCAGAGGTATATAGCGTCCTTGCGCCGATGCAAGATCAAGCGTCATGGGCAGCGACGACCATTTTTCACCGCTCGCCTGCGCCAGGACCAGGGGCGGAAAAAGCAACGTAACGAAAACCCATAAAGCGAAGAAACGTCTGCTCATGATCCGCTCCATTACTTCTCAACCGCACTTTGGAAGCGCCTGATGAGTTCGCCGGCCGCCGAATGTTCCATTCCCCTGTGATGAAATACGCCGTAGAGCAATTGCGATTCTCGCCCCAGGAATTCGGGCAGGCTCAGAAGCGCCCGCTCGACCTCGTCCCACGAAACGCCGATTTGTTCGGGCTGAAACGCCACGTCGACGCGGCGCAGGAAATCCAACACCCGTTCCACGTCCTGATTCTGGTAAAGAGCGGCAAGCAGCACGGAAAACGCGATCAGTTCGCCGTGGATATACGACTTGTGCGTGACCGATTCGAGCGCGTAGGCGAAATAGTGTTCCGAGCCTTCCTCGGGCCGGCTGTTGCCCATCCGTTCGCAGAGCGCCACTTCGCCGACGTACAACTCCGCAATGAGCTTCAACCCCCGCTCGTTGCATTCGCGGATATCGTCGGCGCCCGCGAAAAGCCGCTCGAGCAGCCGCTGCGATTCGTCGGCGATGATTTCATCGTATGCCTCGCCTTGGTGGTCCCGTCCAAGACGCCAATCGGGCAAAGCGGTGAAGATCGACAGAACGTCGCCGATGCCCGCTCGGTTGAGGCGTTTGGGGCTTCGACGCAAAATGTCGAAATCGACCAGGAAGTGCTCCGGAAAAACTTCGCCCACGTACCGCACGCAGTGGTTCACGCGGACGCCCACGGCCTTGGTAAAGGGAGCGTCAACGGAAAGCACGGTGGGCACGAGCACCAGACGCGCACCTTTTCTGTACGCGTACATCTTCGCGGCGTCGCACGCGGAACCGCCGCCGACTCCGAAAACCGTGTTCGCAACCGGCAAAGCGTCGATCTGTTTCTCCAAGGTGCACTGCTCCATGGATTGCGGAACGACCGCGGCGCGCGGCGATTGCGGAAACTGGCGGCGAACGGTTTCCCATGGTTCCGGAGCGCAAAAAACAATGCTGTCCGAGAAACACTGTGGCGGTAAAGCGGCCAAGAGGCCTGTCCCGTAGGTTGGTAATGCTTGCTTCATTTGGCGCCTTATACTGTTAACTGCGCCGGCAATGTCGCCGTCGCCATTTCATGGGAAGGATTTTAAAACAAATGGCATGATATGACAATCGACATAGTGTGCCAGAATGCCGTAATCTGGACGCATCGACCATGATTCCGGGGAAAGGGCGAAATCGGCTAGGAACGCTCAGCGCTCCAGAGTTCCGGGATCGGCAACATGACGAGGAGTCTTTCCATGAATGAGACGATCAAATTTCCACCGGGCTTTCTGTGGGGAGCAGCGACCTCGGCGCACCAGGTGGAAGGCGATAACATCCACTCCGACTGGTGGGCTTACGAACAGGTTCCCGGCCATATCCAACGGAACGAAAAATCGGGGCGCGCCTGCGATCACTACAACCGCTTTGCCGAGGATTTCGATCTTTGCCGATCCTTGGGCCACAACACGCATCGGTTCTCTCTGGAGTGGGCGCGGATCGAGCCGCAGGAAGGCCGGATCAATGAGGAGACCATCGCCCACTACGGCGCGGTGCTGGACGCCCTCGAGGATCGCGGCATCATACCGTTCGTCACCGTGCATCACTTCACCGCGCCCCAGTGGTTTGCGCAGCGCGGCGGTTTCGCCCGCAAAGAAAACCTCCGCTTTTTTAAACGCTATTGCGATCTGATCGCCGGCCGCTTCGGCGCGCGCGTTCCTTTCTGGTGCACCATCAACGAGCCGTCCATCTTCGCCATGATGGGTTATCTCTTTGGATATTTCGCCCCCGGCAAGAAGAGCGCGATCGAGTTTCGCCGCGTCATGAACAACATTCTCGCCGCGCACGTCCTCTGCTATCGCGCACTCAAACGCGAGGCGCCGGAATCGCAGGTCGGGCTTGTGAAAAACATGCCGTATTACAATCCCTTTAATCCAACCAATCCTTTGGACCGATTGGCGGCTGCGCAACACGATTGGCTGTACAACGCGTTCATGCTGGAAGGCATCCGCACCGGTCGACGCTTGCCGCCATTCGGCGATGGGCGTGTCCTTCCGGACCTGAAGAACTCAACGGATTTCTGGGGCCTCAACTATTACAATCAGAGCCGGTGCAAATGGAACTGGCCGATCCGCACGGAAAACGCCGGCGCCGGCCATCGGATGACGCAAACCGCGTGGGCGCCGTATCCGCCGGGTCTGAAAGCGAACCTCCTTCGCCTGTCGAAATTCGGCCTGCCCATTTACATCACGGAGAACGGCCTGGCGACGGATGACGATGAATGGAGGTGCGCGTACCTGATCGAGCATTTGCGCCAGGTCGCTGAAGCCATTGCGGCAGGCGCCGATGTCCGCGGTTATTTCTATTGGTCGCTGCTGGATAACTTCGAGTGGGAGGACGGCTGGTTCCCGAAGTTCGGCCTCGTCGCCGTCGATCCGCAGACATTTGAACGCAAGCCGAAACCATCCAGCGGTCTCTATCTAAAAATCGCGAGGGCAAACGAGATAAAAGCCGATTGGCGCAAAAAGTGGCCGTGGGATGAAAAGACGATGGATATTGTACGGTCATGAATGAAGATGAGGTCGATCATGCACACGAAATGATGGCAACGTGTTTGTCAGCTTGTGCTCAATCACTCGTCTCGTCCAACGAAACAGAGCGACCTTTTTCTGGCCTCGTTTTCGCGGGAGATGAAAACCGTTTTACTTGTCCGGCCGATGGAGAAGGACATGACGATGAAGAAAGCGTTTACACTGCTGCTGATCGCGTTTCTGGCACTTTGCTTCAACGCATGCACGAGCGGCGGAGAGGGAGTTTCGTTTCGGAGCACAGGGGATACTTAACCTGGCCCGGGGAGGAACTCCCTATATCTATGCCGCCGATCTTCTCCAGGGATGGCCCGGCTGGACTCAAGATGACAAACTGGTCTACCAGAAGTGGTTGCGGGGTGTGGTATACTGGAAAGTTGCCTGGGCCAGTCGTTTTTACAAGAACAACTGGGGAGTGGCAGGCTCTTTTTCATCTGCCATGATTGCCTGGCACCTCAGGGACCATCCTGACTGGCTCTTGAAGGAAGTAAGCCCCTACATGCAGGCACAGTCGGAAGAAACGGATTTCACGAATCCTCCAGAACATAACCGGTGGTTTCTTGATCTGGAAAACATCTTGAGTTTAACTCCCAGCGAAGCTTTCAAATCGCATAATGCTTACCAAATTGGGCGTATGCAGACAACAGATGAGTGGAGGATGGATGCACGTCGCTATATCTGGAGTATACAAATAAACGGCGCCATACCTGACGAAATTCGCAGGGGGCCTGATCCTGTTGATGGCGATTATTTGCCCTCTGAAGGTGATGGGACCAATTACACGATGACGCACATAGAACATCTTACAGCACACGCGGAGTTCTTGCGCCGGAGGGGCGACAATTCGATATTTGATCATATCGCGGCCGATGGGTCAGGGTCGTTGCTG
>CALBTQ010000601.1 GCA_937967875.1 uncultured Pseudomonadota bacterium | reverse complement strand
TTCCGCCCAACTGGTGAAGAAAGCGCAGGGCGATTGCCCTTCGGGACAGATGTCGGGCTTGTCGCCGGGCCAGAGCCAGTCGACGGGGGCGTTGAAGTAAATCAGTTCCAGCACGCCGCCCCAGGCGTATTCGGAGGCGGCGATCCAGTAGAAGGCGTCGCCGATTTCATAGCTGATCTGCGCCTTGCCGCCGGTGCGCAGCGTGCCCAGATGGTGATAGAGGTACGAGGTCAGCGGCACGTGCACGGCGTCGCCGTCCATGATCCACTTGGCCAGACCGAGGAACTGGTCGGCGGCCGAGGTGGTGTCCGGATTCTGATCGCGCAGCGGACCGACGCCCGCCGAGCCCAGGTGCCAGAAGTCGACCAGGTCGATGTAGGGTTCGTTGGCGTTTTCCGCGCCGAAGCGATAGCCGGTGGTGGTCGGCGCGCCGCGCGGCTGGTCGAGGATGTTGCGGACCGCTTCGATCATCCACACGCCCGCGCCGGAGGGATGGCCGTGCTCATAGCCGGCCAGATGGTCGTAACAGGAGCGCACGACCACCGGGAAGCCCAGGTCGAAGTACAGGCCGTCGAAGGGTTGATCGAACTGACTTTGCAGCAGTTTGTCGCGCCAGAGCCACCAGTCGGCGGTGGCGGGATCGGCCGGGCACAGCGTGCGCGCCACGCCGGGGAAGCGCGGGAACCAGTAATAGAACGCGCCATCGCGGCCGTCGGGGCCGACGATGCGGTGCGTTTCCCAGGGTGCGAAGGGCTCGTTGGTGCTGGTCGGTCCCGAGGCGTATCCTTCCCAGCCGGCGTAGCCGCTGTGGATCATCAAATCGTAGAGGAAGGGCATGACCAGGTCGCCCTGTTCCTGCGCGCGCAACGTGTTGTCGACGGTCGCGCCGTACAAGGGCGTCCAGTAGCGTTCGTCGTAACCGGCCTGATAAAACGCGGTGAACGTGTCGGGCTCGGGCACGCCCATGGGGTGAAAATCCCAACCCAGGACGAACAGCAACTGCGCCGGGGAGATGCCGTCGACGAGCAGGTCGTGAAATTCCTTGATCCAGGCGGTGTGATCAATGCGCGAGGAAAGGCCGAAGATCGTCGCGCCCACGCGGGTGAAAAAGGCCTGGTCCTGCGGGTCGCGGTCGATCAGCGGGTTGGACGCCCAGACCTGTTGGTCGGACCATTCGCGGTAACGGTCGGCCGCCTCGGTCCATTCGCCTTCATCCAGCCAGCGAAACACGGTCGAATAGGGGATGGGAAATCCGCCCCGGTCGGTTTCGTCGTTCACGTCGGGATTGTAGTGGTTGAGCTGGAACGAGGCCACGCGGTGATAGCCCTGTTGCGACCAGGGTGTGCGGTCGAACAGGTTGAAGGATTTGACGTGAAAATCGGCATCGGCGGTGTAGATCAACAGGCCGCCCAGGCCCGGATGCAGATAGGCGACCATCTGCGACATCATGCCGTGCCCGGCCGGAAAGACCTGGTTCTGCAACTCGTTGGGCCGTTTGTAATCGAGGTGATTGAGCGGATCGCGCAGCAGATAGCCGCCCTCGTTACTGGCCAGCCAGTAGTCGTTTTCCCCGCTGCCTTCCAGCGGCATGACCGCGGGCAGAATCGGATAGGTGAGGAACTCGATCATCGTCGTATCCTGCGGGACGACCATGGCGGTGACGCGCAATTCCGGCTCGCCGATCACGGCCTCCCAACGGGCCTCGACCAGGGGAAAAGGCTTGGGGTATTTCCAGCGAATGAGCAGACCGCCGTCCTGCTCGGCGAATTCGGGCTCGACGATCGGCAGCGGCATGTATTCGGAAACGTAGTGCGGCAGCAGCGGGGCCGGTACGAGTTGGCTTATGTGCATCGGCGGCAGCGACTCGCGCGGCGCGTTTTCGTCCAACAGATCGAGCGGTTGATCGGGGCGCAGGTCGGACATCTGGACGATGCGGCCGGAGGCACGCTCGAAGGAAATCTGCACCAGGCCGTTGGATAGCTGCACCAGATCGGGGGTGGCGCTGCCGTCGTCATCGTCGTCGGGCACGAGGCCCAGGATCGATCCGCGCAAAGAACCGGGTTCGATCACCGGTTCGGTGTCGTCGAGGTAAGAGGTCAAATCGTCGCCGCATCCCCCGGCGATCAGGATCAGAAGCGCAATAACCAGCGGCCTGACCAGGACTTTCCCCGGCATGGTCACTCTCCTATCGCCCCCAAGAGTTACTAGAATACGGAGGGCCGGCCAAAAAGGCAATAACATATATCGGCATTTTTGGGTTGCGAGTGGATGGAATTGTGGTTCGAGAGTGAAGAATTGTATCAATTGCCTAGGGAGGAGTTTTAAAATTTTAACGGCTGTGAAAGTTGAAACGAAGTTGTCGGTTATTGGGGATTCTTCAACAATTCCGCCGGTTCCTGCTCGTAGTAGCAGGCCAATTGTTCGTACAGTTCCGGGTGGCGCGTTTTGAGCTGGCGCGGCTTTTCGAAAAAGGCCTCGGTGGCCACGGCGAAAAACTCGGCGGGGTTGGTCGCGCCGTAATGGTTGAGCACGCTTATATGGTCAGGTTTTCGGACGCTTCGGTCACTTGCACATGTTGCGGTCCAGCTTCTTCCCGGTTTGTTTGCGGTATAGCTTGTTGTACTTCTTCAAAAGGGCGGTCGCGTCTTCGATGGTGTGAGCGGGATTCACCGAGTATTGGAGACCGTTGTCCTCTATGGAAGCGGCTTCGTCGGCGGATTTGGGACACATTTTCTTGCAATTGTTAACCAGTTCCGCTATTTCGCAGTACCGATTCTTGATGTTGACCGCGGACATCTTGGCGTTTTGTTCCATCATCTTTCGATCGTCTTTGATCCATTGGTCAAGCGTGATGATGTGCACCAAGGTCATCGTGTTTTGTATGCGGTCGACGGCGCGGCACACATCGGATTCCCGATAGCGATCGGTGCATTCGGGCTCCAGTTTGTCGGTGAATAAATTGGCGAGTTTCACCATCCGTCGATACGCATCCAGGTCGGGTTCCTGAAAGATGTCCTTAAATCTCTTATAGGAAAATGTATAAGCCAGGTAAACGTATTGTTCCGTTTCCAGATTCTTCTTCAGCAGCCGAAACGAATCGTAACAGGCGTTGCCGATAAGAGTCTCGAAATCTTTGAACCAACTGACGCGAAACCCCGTGCCGTACAAGTATTCGATGATTTTGTCCATTTTCCCGCATTTGTATTTGTCTTTGATCCGGAAGGCGTAACCGAAATTCAGGTTTCGTTTTCCGACGTACGTGGAGGAGAGATCGACGTTGGACCGTATCCGGTCTTGTTTCCGAATGTAGTAATACTCATCGTAGCGAGAAAATTCCTTTTTATTACTCTCATAAATGGTTTTGATGTGATCCAGGTTGTTGTGACGAAACGCTTGTTCCAATTGTTTGAAATCGTTCTCGGGCAATGTCGGATACGAGGCGCAAGCGAAAGTCAAACCGAGGACGGCGATCAACAGAACAATCGAGATTCGGATGTTTCGAGTTACTTTCTTCATTCGCTTTCTCCTTACGATTCGCTTCTAATCGGACGGCGGGAAAACGCCGTGACGATCTTGTCTACAGTGGTTTGGCGACCAATTGGCGTCCTCCTCTCTTGGATGCGATCCTGTTGATCAGCAACCAAGGTCGGTTGTCGACGGTAATGAAGTCGAAGGAGTCCACATAGCGTGCGATCATGTCCGCTTGTTCGCCGTCGATGGAAACCAAATACAGGCTGTGTTCGATTCTTCGCGCATCGCGGTTGTGTTTATCCAGATACAGAATGTATTTGGAGTCCGGGGAAATCGTGAATTCGGTCACGATCGAGCCCGGCTTGGAAAGAATAATGTGTTCGTCGCCGGGAAGCGAGCGGACGTGCAACTGATTGTCTTGGCCGATGTGGACGAACTTTTTCAGGTCCGGACTCAACGCATGCGGATGGAAATTATCGTCGATGATCAGGGTTTGCGTTTTTGTTCTCGTGTCGAACAGATAATAGCCGAATTCGCCCTGGGGAGGATTCATGCCGTAGCGGATGAACCACTCGCCCCCAGGGCCCAACGTCAATTCCTGAGAAGAGGCTTCCTTGTAGAGAAGCTCGGCTTTCCCCGTTTGATAATCGATCAGATACAAGTGTTTGCTGTTATCCCAGAGCGATCGGGTCGTTCCCGGATAGTACAGAATGGTCTTTTTGGAAGCGTTTCGCGGCCAACCATCGAGGATCTTCTTCGGTTTGCCGCCCGTAATCGGGATCAAATACAGATCTTCATGATTGAAGCTGCTGCAGACGTTGTAAAAAACGTGCGTCGGTTCGGGCGTGATATAAAATTCGCTGTCCGGTACGGGCAGTTTGGTCGGCGATCCGCCGGAAGTCGATATCGCGTAAAGCGGTTGCGTTTTTTTGTGCACGTCCTGTTCTTTGTAGCGATAAACGACGTACTGAGAATTCGGGCTGACTTTGTAATAGATGTTGGTGTCGATCCATTGCCGAATATCGGTTTGTTCGACGAGACTTTCGGTGAGAACGACCTTGTCCTTTCCTTGCGGCGTAACGGAGACCAGTTGGACGAAGACCCGCTCCCGGGTTTCTTCCCTGGTTTTATAAATGACCCGCGAGCAATCGTTGGTAAAGGTGTATTCGACGACATTTTCCGCCAGCAGCGCTTTACTGCCGCTGGCCAGGGAGGCGGAGTAAAGCTTGAAACCGTCGCCGGAACGCCTTGGCTTATAGTTATAGACAAAATGGCTGAGGTCGTCGCACGTTTGGTAGTGTTCGGAAATCTCCACCTTGGCAAGAACCCGGAAACGATCTTGGCCGGCATCGATGCCGGTGACGACATGGCCCTTGTTCGCGAAGGAGAAAAGGGCGATACGGGAGTTGTTCTTGCCGGTCAGGACATAACCGTAGGACATTCCTTCCCCGACCAGGAGGAAACCGTCATCGGTTGCGGTGTTATTATCCGACTGTTGTTCAGGCGTTTGTTCCTCCGCCTGTTTCTTGCCCGGCGCCGATACGATACGATCGCTCTTTGCTTTGAGCCGGACCCGATTCCCTTCGGTCAGATGCTTGGGCTTGATGTAAATGTGCTTCACTTTTTGGTCGAACTTTTTTTTGATGTATTTCCGCTGTTTGTCCGTAACCTTTAATTTGATGAATTTATCGGCCGGGCCGTTTTTCAGTTTTTCACATTGCTTTTTAGTTAGTACGATTTGAGCTGAATCGGAGGTTGAACTTTTGGCGGTACCCACGGCCAGGATCGTTAAGGAGAAAATGAAAACGAGGGCGAGAACGGCAACCTTCCATTGTCTCATGCCATACCCTTTCTTCAATTCCAATAAATGTTCTGAGGACAGTGAATAATCAATATTGTCGGAGCAGTTTATCGTTGTAAATTCTTTAAGGCAAGAGACGATCCGCGGGGCGCTCACCGTCTGCTTGAAGCGAAAGGCGGTCTAATCCTTCAACAATTCCGCCGGGTCCTGCTCGTAGTAACAAGCCAATTGTTCGTACAGTTCCGGGTGGCGCGTTTTGAGTTGGCGCGGTTTTTCGAAGAACGCCTCGGTGGCCACGGCGAAAAACTCGGCGGGGTTGGTCGCGCCGTAATGGTTGAGCACGCTGCGGCGGCCGCGCTGAAGGCGCAGGTATTCTTCGGTGAAGACGCCGGCCCAGGTTCGATAGCACGAACGACGCGGCAGGGGCGGCACGCCGTCGACCGGTCCGTCTTCGCCGTCCAACTGGTGGGCGAACTCGTGCAGGACGACGTTGTGACCGTCGCGGATATCGGCCGCGCCGCGCTGCACGTCGTCCCAGGACAGCACGACCTCGCCGCGGTGCCACGATTCGCCCAGGCGGACGTCGACGCCCTCCATCACCGTGCCGTCGGGCAGGCGGACGGTCGTGGCGGCGACGTACTCGTGCGGGTAGACGAGAATCGAGCGCAGCGACGGATAGTAGTTCGTCTTGCGATGCAACAACAACAGGCAGGCCTGCGCGGCGATGGTCACGCGGATCTCGTCGGTCATCTCCAATCCGCCGAGGCCCTCGAATTGCTTTTCAGCGAGAAAGACGTGGATGTGGCCTTCCAGCTCGCGCCGATCCTCCTCCGGCAACAGGCGGACGTAGGGCACGTTGCGCTCGATCAGCGCCCGCCACGCGTCGGGGAAGGGTTGTGCGCGCAATTTCTTGCGTCGACGCTTGGTGAACCAGAACAAGGGGGCCTCCGGCGAGGTTGACGGCACTAGTGTGCGGGAAGCGGGCCGGAAGGGCAATAGATTGGTTGCACGTGACACAACATTGAATAATAATCTAAAACCTAAAGATCGGAAGAGCACACGTCTGAACTCCAGTCACCGAATACGATCT
>CALBTQ010000600.1 GCA_937967875.1 uncultured Pseudomonadota bacterium | reverse complement strand
CGATGACGATGACGCGTCCGACGACGATGACGATGACGATTCGACCGCGTCCGACGACGATGACGATGACTACAATGACGATAACGATGCTTGCGGATGCTAGCGGAGTGGTCGCTAACGTGCTATGATTTTCCGCAAGTGGCCAATTAATGATTTATAGTACATAGAGATAATTATAAACCGAGGAGGTTGAGGTGAAACGAGTATTTTTCATCATTGCAGTTATTACACTGTTTGCGACGGCGGCGTTCGTGCTGGCCGGCGCGGCGAACAACGAAACGGCGCCCAACGCCGGGCAGAACGCGGAACCATTCGCCGACGCCCTGGGCGATCTGTTGTTCACCACCGATGTGCAGACGACGACGGGTTGCGCCGGCCTGCTGGGCGTCGAGTACGTGGCGCCTTATTTCTACCTGACCGGCGCCAACGCGACGGGCAACATGGTGTACGTGGTCGACGCGGACGGCGCGTTGGTCGATTCGTTCTTGCAGGGCACGTCGTCGGAATGGGGCTGGCGCGACCTGGCCTATGACGGCGCGTACCTGTACGCCAGCGACAGCGCGAGCATTCAGTATTTCACGCTCGACGGCACGGTCGCCGGCTCGATTCCCGGCCCGGAAAATCCCAACCGCGCGTTGGCGTACGATCCGGACACCGATCACTTCTGGGTGGCCAACTACGCTTCGGACATTTCCGAAATCAACCGCAGCGGCACCGTAATCAACAGCTACACCAACACGAAAAGCATCTACGGCATGGCCTATGACAACATTAGCGAAGGCGGTCCGTTCCTGTGGATGTTCGTGCAGGACGACAATGTCATCTATCAGTTCAGCCCGGCCACCGGCGCGTACACGGGCGTTTCGATCACCAACATTCCGGGCGCCAGTGGCGGCTACGCGGGCGGCTTGTGCTTTGTGAATGAGTGGGAAGAGACCGACGCCTCGGCGATTCTGGTCGGCTTGATGCAGACCGAGCCGGACGTGATTTTCGGCTCGATGATCGTCGACGAACTATGGCCGACGGTGAAGGCGAACTACACCAACGACGCCCCGACGATCGACGGCGAAATCACCGTCGAGGAATGGGACGGCGCGTACGTGCTGGAATACGAGGGCGCGGAACAGGATTTCACCGTCTATTTGAAGGATGACGGCGATTACCTGTACGGCGCGGTGGACGCGCTGGACGATACGACGCTGGGCAACGGCGACATTCTGCGCATCTACTTCGATAACGATAACGACGACGCGCTGCCGACCTCCTGCGTGCCGGGCACCAACACCGACGGTTATTATCACATCACGTACAACGCCGCGACGGTCAGCCTGGTGTATTTAACCGCCTGGGACAACGGCGGCACGCCGACGACCTGCGCGTCCGGACCGCCGACGGCAATGACAGATCGGAAGAGCGTCGGGTAGGGAAAGAGTGTAGATCTCGGTGGTCG
>CALBTQ010000599.1 GCA_937967875.1 uncultured Pseudomonadota bacterium | reverse complement strand
CGACCACCGATATCTACACTCTTTCCCTACACGACGCTCTTCCGATCTGACGAGCATTTGTTGTTCGTCGTTCAGATTGAAATCCATTGCAAAACCTCTCTAGATCAACGTGGTCAAAGTTCGAATATCGTCGGTGCGTTCCAGCGCCAGGGTCGCCTCGGCGATGGACGGCATGTTTGCTTGTTGTTCCCCCGTTGCAAAACGCGCAAGCTTGGCGGTCAGATCCGCCGCGGTCATCGGGTCGCGCGGATCGCCCTTGGGCGTGTCGATTTGCCGGCTCAGTATCTTGCCGTCGGTCAGTTTGATTTCCATGCGGCTGGCGGTGTGCGCCGGGTACATCTCGCTGAGCGCCGAATCCGGATGCACCGCGACCTTGCCCGCCAACGCGAGCACCCGTTCGTCGGCGATGCGCTCGCGTCGAAACTGCGCCGGGCCCATGTCGCCGTCGAGCAGACACGCCGCCGCCACGTAGGGAATGGAAAATTGCGCGGCGACGAAGGAACTGTCTTTCGCCACGCTCTTGCCCACGGCGATCGCGGCGATCATGTAGGTGAACACGTCGATCGCCGCTATCTCGGCGACGGCGAAATCGTTCTCGGCGCGCAACGCCAATGCCGCCTGCGCGCTGCCGTGCGTGTGACGGCATGCGGTGTAAGGCTTGAAGTAAATGTCTTCGATCGAGAACGTTTTGCCTAGGTCGGCGGTGATGCGCTCCGGGCTGGCGTTGTTCTTGGTGGTGATCTGCAAAAAGCCGCCGTTGAGCGACGAGCCTTCCAGCACGTACGGCGCGCCGGTAATGCCGGCCCGCGCCAATCCCGCCGCCGTCAGGCCGACGCTCGCCGCCTGCCCGCCTTGCAGAATCTTCGCGGTGTACCCGCCCATCAGATGCTCGGCCATCGACAGCGGCGCGAGGTAGCCGGCGTTGCCCAGCGCCTGCAGCATGAGTTCCGTGTCGGCCTGCTGCAACGAGGCGACCGCCGCGGCCGCGCCGAACGCGCCGCAGGTGCCGGTCGGTAAAAAGCCCGACAGCGTGTGCGCCGGATGAACCGCGGCGGCGACGCGGCCGGCAACCTCGTAGCCAACGACAATCGCCGTCAAAACCCGTTGGCCGGTTGCGCCCGTTTCCTCCGCCGCCGCCAGCACGGCCGGAATAACCGCGACGCCCGGATGGTTGCCGCCGAAGCGCAGACCGTCCTGCGCTTCGAGCGCCTCGCCGCCGACGCCGTTGACGAACGCGGCCTGCTGCACGCCGGTGGAAAACCCCGCGCCCAGCACCGTCGCCGTCGCGGGCCCGCCCTGCGCGCGGTAATATTCGACCACGCGCCGCACTTCCTCCAGTTGCAGCGAGCCGTACACGTTCGCGAAAAAATCGAGCAGGCAGTGCTTCGCCTTTTCCACGACCGGCGCAGGCAGATCGTCAAAGGTCAGCGCCGCGCAAAATTCGGCGAGCTTTCCGGTTTCATCCATTTGGTCACCCTTTGTCGTCACACATAGCCGCGCCCTTCGTAGAGCCGGATCATTCGATTCGGATCGAGAATCTCGCGCAGAGCGCGGATTTCCTCGACGCGCGGCGGTTCGGTTTCGTGCACATCGTCGGCCACGTTGAGCTTCCACGGCGTGAGCCGCACCACTTCCTCGACGCTCGTATCCGGGTGGTACGATTCCAGGTAGGCCTCGCCGGTGGATTTGTCGAAGCGCATGACCGCTTTGTTGGTGATGATCACCTCGGGACCGGTATCGGCCGGCAAACCCCAACGCTCACGCGCGCCGGGCCCGTCGATGTACCCCGGCGTGGTGATGAAATCCACGCGCTCGATCAACCGCCGCGTGTCGTGCAAGGCGATAATGAGGATTTTCTTGGCCAGCGAACCGATGGGATTGGCGCCGCCGCTGCCGGGCAAACGGCTTTTCGGCTGCGCGTAATCGCCGATGACCGTCGTGTTGATGTTGCCGAATTTATCGACCTGGCTGCCCGAAAGAAACCCGATGTCCACCCAGCCGGCCTGCAGAAACATGCCCATGATTTCCACCAGCCCGCCGATCATCGCCGCGCCCGGGTTCAAACACGGATCGCCCACCGACAAAGCCGGCCGTTTGGGCTGCGCGTCGTACACGCCCGACTCCTGCATCAGACGCGCATGGGGCGCGTGCGTGTAACGGGCGATGTTGGCCGACATCGTCGGAAAACCCGTGCCGACCAGCACCAGGTTGTGGTCCTTGATTTCGCGCGCGCCGCAACAGGCCATCAATTCGGGTTTGCAGTATTCGGCGGCATGTTCGCTCATCGCATTCTCCTTAGTACGCATAACTGACCGGATAGCCGTAATCGAATTTCGCCTGCAGGTTGCGATACGCGCCGTAGCCCATTTTCTGAATGTAGTGCTCGATGTATTTCGCGCGGCCCGTCACGCCGTACACCCACTCGTCGAGGAACGCTTGAAATCCTTCGACCGTGCTCGAGGCGTTTTTGTACAGATTGCCGAAGTTGAAATCGAAATCGTAAAACCCGGGCGTGTACCCCGGATGCGCGCAGAAGGGCTCTTCGACGACGGCGACGACCTTGAAGTCGGGGACGATCGTGCGCGAGGGATCCTTGCCGATCACCTCGCGATCGACGATCCGTTCGCAGGTGACGATCACCTTTTTCGCGGCATTGGCGCCGACCTGACAATCGCCGCCGATGCCCCACATCTGCGCGTTGCCGTCCTCATCGGCCTGCTGCACATGCACGATCGCCAGGTCCGGATTGAGCGCGGGCACGAGCACGGTCTTCGCGCCGTCGAAAGGCGAATCGATAATTTTATATTTGTTGTCGCCCATGAACGACTTCACGTTGAGCAGATCGGACCCGGCCATGTCCTTCACCGGAATAAAGGGCATGCCCATCGAACCGGCCATGAGCATCATCGGCAGCGACAGGTTGGTGTATTCCTCGACCTCGATTTTGTGCGGAATGCCCTGCTCCAAGCTGCGCCGATAGCAGCGGCCCAGGCCGTAAAAACCCAGCGAGAGGAACGTGGCGATGAACCGCTTGACCACGCCCGCGCCGATCATCATGTCGAAGTCGTCGGCCGCGTTGCTGCGCGTGACGGTCAGGTCCTTTTTTTGCTGGCGGATGATTTCGTGGATCGCCGCGAACGGCGTGCGGCAGATGTAACCGCCGATGAACAGGAAATCGCCGTCGTTGACGTGTTTGGCGATCGCCTGCTTCATGCTCATGACTTTGGACATTTCGCTCCTCCGACTCAGGCGTCGTATTCCATGCGGTCGATGATTTCGTTTTGCGCCGTTTCGCTCATGCCGGTGAACAGGGCCGAATAGCCGCTGACGCGCACGACCAGGTCGCGGTAGTCGTCCGGATGTTGCTGCGCCTCGCGCAAGGTGGCGGTGTCGATCATGTTGAACTGCACCTGCACGCCGCCCTTGGCGAAATACGCAGCGATCAGCGCCCGTAGCGTTTCGGGTTTCAGGTTGCGCTGGTTGAAGCGCATGTTCAGATTCACGCCGTTGTGGATGCGCGCCAACGGCAGCTTCACCACCGAGTTGAACACGGCGGTCGGTCCGCGCACCGCGCGTCCGTTGGCCGGCGTGATGCCGTTGCCCAGAATCTCGCCCGCGTGGCGACCGTCGGGCGTCGCGCCGGCGAACGCGCCCATCGCCACATGGAAACCGACCGAGAAAACGCCCGGCCAGAACTTCCCGCCGCGATAGTTGTTGTGTTGCAGCACCTCGTCGCAAAAATGGTCGATCACCCGCGCGCCGAGGGCGTCGATGCGGTCGTCGTCGTTGCCGAACTTGGGGACCTTGTTGACGAGGTAGGCGCGTTTTTCCTCGGCATCGTACCAGTCGTCGGCGAGGTAGGCGACCAGTTCGTCCATCGCGATCGTGCGGTCTTCGAATACCGCCTGCTTGATGGCATAGAGGCTGTCGACGACGTTGGCGAAGCCGATCATTTCGACGCCGGTCGAGTTGTACACCGCCCCGCCGCGCGTCAGGTCGAGACCCTTTTCCATCGGCCCTTCGATCATCGCCGAAGCGAAGGGCGACGGCGCCAGTTCGGCCACGGCCCGGTCCATCGCCGCCATACCGCGCACCATCTGCTTCATGAAATGCGTCGACTGCGCGGCGTAGGCGTTCCATACGTCGTCGAAGGTCGCGAACCGCGCCGGGTCGCCGGTGGCGATGCCCGATTGATATCCGAAGATGTTGTCGATGCCGTCGGCCAGCGCCAGTTCCAGACACTTGATGCCGGAGAATTGCACGGCGAAGGTCGAACCGTAGGTCTTGCCCATGGCGTTGGGCTCCAGGCAGCCGACCACGCCGTAATTGCGCGCATCGGCCAACGTGTGTCCGGCGCGCTGCAACGAATCGATGATGACGGGATCGTTGAACAGATGCAGCAGTACGCCGTCCTGCGCATAGCTCACCGCTTTGGCGAAAAACTCCGGCGGAGCGTCCGGCGCGATGCGCACGCCGAGATCGGAAGAGCACACGTCTGAACTCCAGTCACCGAATACGAT
>CALBTQ010000598.1 GCA_937967875.1 uncultured Pseudomonadota bacterium | reverse complement strand
TACATGTACAAACACCGCGAGTATTTCTCCGTGCTCACCAGCCGCGGCTGCCCGTACCATTGCGTGTTCTGCCAGTGCATCTTCGGCCATCGATACCGGACGCGTTCGGCGGCGGCGGTGGTCGGCGAGGTCGAGACGCTGGCGCGCGAACACGGCGTGCGCGAAATTCACTTCGTCGACGACGCGTTCAACCTCGACCTCGACCGCGCCAAGGCGATCTGCGACGGAATCGTCGAACGCAAACTGAACGTCGCGATCACTTTCCCCGCCGGGCTGCGCGCCGACCGCATGGACAACGAGCTCATCGACAAACTCGCCGCCGCCGGCTGTTTCAAAATTCCCTACGGCATCGAAACGGCGTCGCCGCGCCTGCAGGCGATGCTGCGCAAGAACGTCGACCTCGACAAACTGCGCGCGATCATCGACCGCACGCAGCGGCGCGGCATCGTCACGCAGGGCTTTTTCATGCTCGGCTTTCCCAGCGAAACCGAGGACGAAGTGCGGCAGACGATGGACTTCGCCGTGCGCAGCAAGCTGCACTTCGCCACCTTCAACCACGTGAACGTCTTTCCGGGCACCGAGTTGTGGACGATGGCGACGGCGCAGGGCAAGACCGACGGGTACGATCCGGCGCGCTGCGATTACGACGATCCGCCGCTGCATCTGTCCGAGGTGCCGCCCGCGCGCATGAAGGCCTTGACGCGCCGGGTGCATCTGGCGTTTTATTGTTCGCCGCGGCGGTTGTGGCGCATCTGGCGGGCCATCCCGCGCAAACGGCACTTTTTCGGATTTTTCGGCTTGTTTCTGGGCAAGCTGTTTTGGTTTTCGACCGGCAAGGAGAACGACGAATGCACGAAGTGAGCGTGGTGCGCACCTTTTCGGCGGCGCACAACCTGCGCGGATATCAGGGCAAATGCGAAGCGCTGCACGGCCACAACTGGAAGGTCGAGGCGACGGTGACCGCGCAGATTCTCGACGCGCTGGGCATGGTCATCGACTTCAAGGTGCTCAAGCAAGTCGTCGACGAGGTCCTCGATCAGTTCGACCACAAGTACCTCAACGAGGTCTTCCCCTTCGAGACGGTCAACCCTTCGTGCGAAAACATGGCGCGGGTGATTTGCGAACAACTGGTTGCGCGGCTCAACGACGGCAACGTGCGCGTCGTGCGCGTGCGGCTGTGGGAGTCGGAAAATTCCTACGCGACCTTCACGCCGGGCGCGGAAGAGTTTTTCTCGGAGTGACCGGGAATCGTCGCAGGCCGGCGTGCGGGGCGAAAAACGTCGCCGAAGCCGGCATAGGTTAAAAGGAGTTACCGCCTTGGACATCCCCCGCATCTTCACCATTACCGAAAGCGCTCACCGCATCCACAATCCGTTCACCCCGGAAAAATATGCCGCTCTCGGCGCGGCGTTGCGCCTGGAACCGGGGACTCGCGTGCTCGACCTCGGCAGCGGTTCGGGCGAGATGTTGTGCACCTGGGCCCGCGATTACGGCATCACCGGCGTCGGCGTCGACATGAGCCGATTGTTTTCCGCGCAAGCGAAACGCCGGGCCAAAGAACTCGGCGTCGCCGATCGGGTCGAATTCATCCACGGCGACGCGGCCGGTTACGTCGCCGACGAAAAGGTCGGCGTGGCGGCCTGTGTCGGCGCCACGTGGATCGGCGGGGGAGTCGCCGGCGCCGTCGAGCTGCTGGCCAAGAGCCTGAGCGCCGAGGGAATCATCCTCATCGGCGAGCCTTACTGGTTGCGGTTGCCGTCGACGCAGGACGTGGCCAAGGGATGCCTCGCCGGTTCCATCGCCGACTATCTCCCGCTTCCGGAACTGATCGCCTCTTTCGGCGACCTCGACTACGACGTGGTGGAGATGGTTCTGGCCGACCGGGCTGGCTGGGATCGGTACGAGGCGGCCAAGTGGCTCACCATGCGTCGCTGGCTCAAAGCGAATCCCGACGACGACATGGCCAAAGAGGTTCGGGCCCAACTGACCTCGGAACCGAAACGCTACGCCACGTACACGCGTGAATACCTTGGCTGGGGCGTGTTCGCGTTGATGGCGCGGAGCGATCAGGAATTATCGTAGGCCAATGCCTTCGCCTTCTGACGAATGACCATCTCGTCGATCCACTCGGGGCGGTTCTTCATTTTTCCGACATCATCGAAATGCCCGATCGCCTTGCGGAAGTGGCCGTTGCGCCGGTTCAGTTCGCCGAGCAGATACTTCACCTGCGGCAGCTCGGGCAGCGGAAACTCGGCCTTGCGCGCCGCGCGATCCAGGTAGTGGATCGCCTGCTCGCGCAGATAGATTTCCTCTTTGCGCTCCTCGGCGCCCAGGGCCAGGCCGCGCATGGTGTAGGTCGCACGCAGGTAAGCGTTGGCGATGTCCTTGTTCTTCTTGCCGCGCCAGATGTAGATCTGCGCCAGAATCGCATAGCGATCCCAGGGCTCGATCTTTTCCAGGTTGAACATCTTGGGCAGCTTCTTCTTGATGTTTTTGACCACCTTGGGCGGCAGGTTATCCAGCTCGGGCGGAAAATCCTCGCGGTAGCCGGTGTAGCCGGTCGACGCACAGGTGGAGATCATCTTCTGATAGTAGGTTTCCGACGCGCCGATGTAGCAGAAATCGGTGTCCACGCCCGTCGAGAAAAACGCGGTGATTTCCCAGGCGGCGGTTTTTTCGCCGGTGATCGGGCAGACGACCTCGAGCTGTTCGGCCGCCGGCTTGGCCTGCGGCGGCGCGGGCATGCCCTCGGGAGCGGGCGTCGTTTCGGGCGCGGGGGTCGCCTCGGCGGGCGGTAAGTCCTGCGCCCAGGCGAACGCGACGAAAAGAATCAATAACAGCAAGGGCAGCGCCATGCGGGTCTTCATGCATCACCTCCAGCGGTCACTTTAATGACTTATGGCGACGGCGCAACCCTCGCAGCATCGGCGCGCCACAGTTCGATTCCGCTGACCCCGGCGGGCCACGCGTGAGCGGCATGATACACCAAGGCGAAGCCTTCGTGCACCCCGGAAGATTCATTCTCGTCGGTCACTTCGATCAGCACGTCGGCGGCCGGTAACGATTCGTCGAGCGAGCGGGCCACGGACGTTTCATGATCGGTGTCGGCATCGACGGCGACGATGTGCACCCGCTGGAATTGCGTGAACCAGCGATAGGCGAGCCATCCCGCCGGCGCTTGCGGATGCCCGCCGCGATCGACGATGACGATCCGTTGCACGCCCGCGTTAAACGCCTCGACCAACGGCGCGCGCAAGTTCGCCTCGTCTTCAAGCAGCCGTTGCGCGGCCGGCGTACGTTCCTGCAAACGCAGCATCAGGCCCGGCTGCAACAACGCCATGGTCAGCAACGCCGCCAGCAACACCGCGCGCAGCATTTTCGTCCGGCGCAATTCGTCGGCGAAACGCCGCGCGAGCAACACGCCCAGCGGCGCAGCCGCGGCGGGCAGCAACGGCAGGAGAAATTTGTCGTACGCCGCCGAGGCGGAAACGAACATGAACGCGGGCGCGAGCATCCAGACGAACAACGCGAACATCCCCGGCAACTGGCGGCGATAGAACCAGGCGAGGCTGGCGCCCATCAGCAACAGCAGCGTCGTCCACGGGCCCAGCACATCGCGCGCGATGCGCAGCGGCGACGCCGTCTTGGCCGCGTGCAACTGCGCGGTGAGCGACTGCGTCAGTTCGCCCAACGCCCCGCCGTACCACCAGGATATCGCCAGCGCGGCAAAGGCCGCGGAGATGCCCGCGTTCAGCAGCGGATTGTGGTAGCCGCGCTTGTTGAAGTCGCCCACCGGCCCGCCGAAAAACAGCGCGGTGAACGCCGGGAAAAACAGGTAGACCGGCGCGTAGCCTTTCGCCAGGCAGGCCACGGCGGCGAGGCAACCGAACACGATCGTCGCGCCGATGCGCCGCATGCCCCGCGCCTGCACGAGCGTCAGGTTGGCCCAGGCGACGGCCATGGCCAGCGGCAGATCGAGCGTGAGATGCGCGGTGAAGGTCGTCAGCGGCGCGGCCCCGGCAACCAGCGCCGCCGCGAACAAGCCGGCCCACGGTCCGCCGAAATGCCGGCCGAGCATGTACGTCGCCCCCAGCAACATCAGCGCGAAAACGATCCACGTCGCCTGCAGCACGCCGTGGCGATGGGCGCCGTACAACAGCAGTTTGGCCATGAAGCGCAAAAAGGTCGGCGGCACGTGCAGCGGCAGATCCACGCTCGGGTCCGGCGCTCCCTGCAGCGTATGCATGGCGAAGGCGAAAACGCGCGCGAGCGTCGCGGCCTCGTCAGGCGTGGCGACGGCCGGTCGATGCGTCAGCGCCGCATAGGCGTAACCGAACGCCGCGACGATCAACAACACCGCCAGCAGCCGTTGCGGCCGGAACACGGCGCGCTCCATGGTCACTCTCCCGCTTTGTCGATTTTCGCGGCGGCGCGCAGGCGCGCGTACTCGCGCATGTCCGGGTGTGGATCGAACTCGTCGACGATCTGCGTGCCCAGCATCGTTTCGATCACGTCTTCCAACGTGACCAGGCCCATCGTGCCGCCGTACTCGTCGACGACGATCGCCAGGTGCGTTTTGTTTTCGATGAAGAACGACAGCAGGTGATGGCCGCGCGTGGCGGCGGGCACGAACATCGCCTTGTGCACCAACTCCTCGACGCGCATGTCCTTGTTGCCGGTGACGCAGGCGTCGACCAGCTCGCGGCGCAGCACGAACCCGAGGATATGGTCCGGACCGTCCTCGGAGGTCACCGGGATGCGGCTGTGCTGCAGCGAGGGGATTTCCGTTTCCAGTTCGCCGACGCGCCGCGTGCCGACCAGCGTGGTCATCACCGGACGCGGGGTCATCATTTCGTCGGCGGTGACGTCGTTGAGGCGCAGCATGTTTTTAATCCACCACCCTTCCTCGGGCAGAATCTTGCCGCCGCGCACGCCCAAGCGCGCCAGGGCGATGATCTCTTCTTCGCTCGGTCCGCCTTTGTCTTTGCGGGGCGTCATCATCTTGGCCAGCGCCTCGCCGAAACGCACGAAGGGCCAGGACACGTAAACCAGCGCCTGACTCGGCCAGCACAACGCCGGGGCGATTTGGCGGATGTAACAGACGCCCAGCGACTTGCG
>CALBTQ010000597.1 GCA_937967875.1 uncultured Pseudomonadota bacterium | reverse complement strand
GTTAACTGAACGGGGCCAACGTCTGGCGAGGACGACGTCCAATGCAGCACTAACGCTACTACGATCATCGCACCGGCGAGAAAACGACGGGCGAAGTCGGTCGAGGTGTTCCGCGCGGTCAGCTTCGCCAATCCGTAAATAGCCGCAACAAATAATATGGGAAACAAAAAAGTATCGTGGACGTGCAACAATGGAATCAGCGGGTTGTCCGGCGTCAACAATTCGTGCACCAGCGGAATGGCCTGGAACGAAGAATAGCTGAGAACGATAAATGCAATGGGCGGCAGCGCGGGCAACAAAAATAAAGGCGCCAGCAACGGCAAAAGAAATAATTGCAGAAAGGCCGTCAGGTGCCGGTACGAGCCGATGTCGAAAACGGTCTGCGACAGGCGGGAGAGCAGGGACGCGGACTCGCCTTCTACGATGCGGTTGATGTGGAATTGATCCATTACCGGCGGAGTGCCGGTTATTGCGTATATGATCAGCATTGCGCCGACAAGAAATACGATCATCAACAGCGCATGAACCATAGCGATCTTTCCGAGTCTCTTTTTTCTCTGCAACCAAAGCGTTGCGCCGAACAGAAAGAAAATCGGGATGCTGTCGGCGCGAATGAACATCGCCAAAGAGGCCGCGACGATCGCACCCGGAATTTTATTTTGCTGCAGGAACGAAACGCAGAAGAGAAAAGCGACGATCCATAACGCTTCACCGCGAAACATTCCAAGTGTAATCATGTTGATCGAGGGATTCAACGCGTACAACACGGCGATGGCCAGCGGCAACGAGATGCCGGGCAGCACGCGGCGCGCCAGTCGATATAGCAACGGGATCGCCGCGGTCATCCCAAAAACATGGATGAATAAATTCACCGCAATCGAACGCGTCAGCAGGTACGGGACGAACAACAGGGAATTGAATCCGGCGTAGATGTAGGCGTAATAGGTCATCGAATAATGAAAACCGCCGGCCAGCAATTCTTCCGCGGTGCGCGCTTGTTTGGCGAAATCGAGCATGTAGGGATCCAGGTTTCGCCACTTTGCATATAGCAAAACTATGGCCGCGCCGCCGAAGGCCAGCGTGAGCAAGGCGATCAGTGTGCCGCCGAGAACGGCGTGGTCATTGGCCGGGGAACGATTATCGAGTTGGTTGTGTTCTTCACTCATTGCCGTACTAGCTTTTTTAGGAAAAACCAAAACAGAAACGGCAGCAACCGCATCTTGTTCGGCATATGGCGAATCATCCGCCATAAGCGTTGCGGGCGCAAATAAAATTGCGGATATGCCCAACGCCGGGCCTGGTTGATTTGGTGCAGCGGAATCGGACTGATGTTTTGTTTCTGATCCCAAAACGAATAGACCATTTCGCCTTCGGCCGGTTGCATGCCCGCCTGACGCGCCATTTCGAACAGACGCGTATCCTTAAACGGAATGGCCCGATAGAGACCGAAGGTGTCCAAGTGCGACCGGACGGCGAAACGAATCGTTTGGTGCATCTCCGTTTCGCATTCGGTGGGCAGGCCGATGATGAAATTTCCATGCACGCTGATGCCCAGTCGAGCGGCGGTGGCGATCACCCGACGGGCATTTTCCACATCAAGATTTTTCCCCATTTCTTTTTGCAGCCGTGGCGACGCGGTCTCGACGGCGATCATCATGCGGTACACGCCCGCGCGATGCATGAGCGCGATCGTCTCCTCGTCCAGCAAATCGGCGCGCACTCCGTTGGGTAGGGCGAAAGAAACCGGTAGCTGCTTGCTGAGCAGTCTGGTGAAAATATCCTTGACCCGTTCCCGGTCGAAATTGAAAAGATCGTCGATGATCAGAATGTCGCGAATCCGATATTGCTTGACCAGGGTCGCGATCATTTCGACGACATGCTCGGCGCTGCGCGGGCGAAAACGCCGTCCCATCGTGTTGTGGCACCAGGCGCAATGGAACGGGCACCCGCGGGCCGTTTCAATGGACATGTAGCGCTTGTCGCGATAGATCAAACCGATGCGCGGAAAACGGCCATAGGCGTCGATATCCAACAATGACCAGGCGGGGAACCCGAATTCATCCAACGGTTCCTGAAATGTGCGTGGAGCGTTGCGTTGAATTTCGTCACCGGCGCGATAGGCGATGCCGTCGACTTCGGCCGGCGACCGTTGATTTTCCATGGCGTCGAGCAACGAGGCGAACGTTCGCTCTCCTTCACCGATGACAACGGCATCCAAATGCCGGTCGGTCAGAATTTCACGCCAATAAGCCGTGCCGTGTACGCCGCCGCAAACCACCGGAATCGACGGCGCTTCTTTCTTGATCAATTCCGCCAGGCGATGCATCGCCGGTGCGTCGAGCCCGTGAGCGCTGACGCCCACGACGTCGGGGCGGAAAGCACGCAACGTCGCCAATGGTTTTTCGAAATTGCGCCAGTCCAGGCGCATATCGTGCAGGCGCACTTCATCGCCGCGATGTCGTTGCAGGTTCGCGGCGATGTACATCAGGCCGAGCGGCTGCGCACGTTCGACGTGCTGGTCATGAACGGCGGCTTGAATCAGAAAAACCTTGGCCATCGAGCATCCGTTTCAGGGTTCACCAAATAAACGATTTCCGCACCCATATTAACAACAAATTGGGCAACAATCGCCAGCGATTCGGCATGTCCCGCAGGATAGCGAAGATCCGTGACGGCGACAAATAGAAACGACGATACGCGAGTTGTTTGAGATGGCTGAGCGTCCAATCGGGCATCGCGGAAATGTTAATGTTGTTGGCAATGTGAAATTCATAGCGCGTCAGGTCGTTGGGCATGACGGTTCCGGCTTCGACGGCCATCCGGTGCAAACGCGTGCCCTGAAAGGGGACGACGCGATAAAATGCGGCGGTGTGCAGGCGCGATCGCATTGCAAAGTCGATGGTGGCGCGCGCTTCCGTTTCCGTTTCGGTGGGAAAACCGAGCATGAATGAGCCGTGCACCAAAATCCCCTGCCGGCGCGTGAAATCGATGATGTGTTTGAGCCTGGTAAGATTGTTGTTTTTACCGATCTCTTTTTGCAGGCGTTCCGAGGCGGTTTCCACTGCGTACATGCAACGATACATACCGGCTTTTTTCAGCAAGCGTACGCTGTTCTCGGTCATGATGTCGCCGCGTAATCCGATCGGGAAATGCAGCCCGATCGACAGCCGACGATCGATGATGCCCTGCGCGATGGCATCCACCCGCTCGGCGCTCAGATTGAACATGTCGTCCATAAAAATGAAATCACGAATGTCGTATTGGGCGTGGAGCGATTCCATTTCGTCCAGTACGTTGGCCGCACTGCGCGCTCGCCACTTCTTCCCGTGAATCTGATGACAATAGGCGCAACGGTAGGGACACCCGCGGCTGGAGATAATGGCGGCGTAACGACGATGACGGTAAATCACGCCGCAGCGGGGAAGGCGATAGTAGGCTTGAAGATTCAGCAAATCGAAGGCCGGAAAGGGCAGCGAATCCAGATCTTCGATATACGGCGCCGCCGGTGAGCGAAGGATTTCCCCTTTTTCGCGAAAAACCAGGTTGGGAACTTCGGTCGAGATCCGTTTATCATGAAGATGATCGATGTACGCGGCCAGAGCCGATTCACCTTCGTTGACGATAACTGAATCCACCGCCGGATTCGCCATGACCTGCTCGGTGTAATTGGTGGCGTGCGCGCCGCCGATGACGAGCGGAACATTGGGTAGTGCGCGTTTCAACGCCGTGGCGAGTTCGTCGATCACGCGCGCATCGGCGGTCATGCCGCTGATGCCGATCAATTCGGGCCTGAAATCAAGAGCGGCGCGTACGGCCGGTTGGGGTGAATTTTCCAGCAACTGCATGTCGTGCAGGCCGACCGTGTGCTTATTTATTTCGCGCAGATAGGACGCCAGATACAACAATCCCAGCGGCATGCTCCGCTCGGTTTCCGGCGAATAAATCGAAGCTTGGATTAAAAATATTCTCAATGTTCCAACGCCTGTCTGAGAATTTGGCAGATTATAACACGCCTAAAATCGGGGAGCATTGTTCAATTCGCAACCGGCGCACAGGCCCGTCAATTGGCCTGTTTTGATTTGGCGGCGGATGTCTTGCAGCGGCGGACTGTTGAAGAATTCTCCAGCGTTAAGGTCGCCGAGCGCACCCAGGTGGAATTGCCCCGGATGGGCGCAGCAAGGAAAGAAGTTGCCGTCGGCAAGTAACGTGATGTTGGTCCAGGGAAAGGCGCAGGCGGCGTTGCGCTTGCGATAGGTGTCGAAACGGTATCGCTTGTCGCGCGGCAGCCATGAGGAATCGGGCAACAAGGCGGTCGGCTTCAGGTCGAAATAATCGACACCCAATTTGCGGGCCAGCGCCCCGATGGCCGGCAGTTCCGGTTCGTTGAACGCGGTTACCAGCACCTGAATGCCGATGTGCGTGTCGGCTTTTGTCTGTCGCCTACGGTCGAACAAATATTGAAGATTGTCGTTCAGCAAAGCGAAATCGCCGCCGGGTTTCATCCGCCGGTAGGTCGCCTCGTTGGCGCCGTCGACCGCGACGGTCAGCAGATCCAAACCGCTGTCGAGCAGACGATCGATCGTTTCGTGTTGCGGCATCTGCAGGTTGGTCGAGACATATGTGGCCGCGCCGGTGCGATGTGCATGTTCGATCATCTGCGGCAACGCCGGATTGAGCGTCGGTTCGCCGAACATCTGGAATCCGACCAGCAAACA
The DNA here is from genome assembly GCA_937967875.1 of uncultured Pseudomonadota bacterium. Lineage (GTDB taxonomy): Bacteria > Lernaellota > Lernaellaia > Lernaellales > Lernaellaceae > CALBTQ01. Next base: position 7,369 of record CALBTQ010000597.1, on the reverse strand, counting down.
GGTTGAGGCGAAGGGCGCAAAGCTCGCCGCAAATGTCTCAGGCGATAAATCGACGGGCGGCAGCGGCGGTTTTTGGCTGCGCCAGCAATAAGGGCAACCCAACGTGCAGCGCGTTGTCGGGTCGGCGCGAAACAGGTAAGGCAGGTGGCGAACTTCGACTTCGCGCCGGCGATAAGAAAACTCCGCGCGCAACAGATTGTCGATCTTGCGGGCCGTGCCGTAACGGCGGAGAAGGTCGAACGAGCGTAGCAAGCGTTTGATCGTCAGCGATGAATAGCGAGGCAGATTATCCATGGCGACGCTCGATCAATTTTTGCGAACGACGAATCAGCCATCGTTGCAACGGCGCGGGCAGAACCGAGACGATGCCGCCTCCGCCCGGCGGATGATTGAAATCGACGCAGCGTAAATCCGTCACCGATGCGCCGACCGTCTCGATCGCTTCCGCCGGTTGTCGCCACGCCGCTTCCTGCATCGCCACGCGCAAGGTGACGACCTTCTCCGGCGGTATGCCGATCAGATCGGCCAGCAGAAAATCGACGGCCACCGCGGACGTGCCCAGCACGATTGCCCCGACGTGTCGCGGCTTGCCGAAGCGCGGCCCGTGCCCGTCGGACGCCACGATCGCATCCACGACGTACAAGGTGGGCGCAATGAGTTCGTCGAGATCCAGCAACATGCGCGCAAAATCGTCGGGAACCGGAAAGCGTAAATGCAACCGTTTGCGAATCCCGCCGCCGTGCACCAGCCCATAGTTGTTTTTCACCGCGCCCGACATGCCCATTAAATTGTGCGCCTTGAGCTTGGGCAACGAAATGACGGCGGAGACATCGTCCAACAATCGCGACACCAGTAAACGATCGATGACTCGGCCGCACGCATGTGCACGGGGAGCGGTGTCTTTCAGCGAAACCGCGCGGGCGTTTTTTCCCGATAAAGCGGAAAGCATGCCGGTGCGCCGGTAGGTCAGGCGCGAAAACCCGAACACGGGATTGTCGCCCACGAGCACTTGTGCGCCGCACTCGTTGAGCAGAGAAATCATCGCGCCGATCATCGCCGGGTGCGTGCTTAAAGCGCTTTCCGGTTTGACGGCGGCGAATAAGTTCGGTTTGACGAGCAGGCGTTTTCCGTCGCCGAGAAACTGTTCTACTCCGCCGAGCAGGTCCAACCCTTGGCGCAATGCCTGCATGACTTCGCCGGTGGAGTAAGATGAACATGGGACGATCGCCACTCGATGTTTCATCGGCGTGGGCTTCCCGGACCGCCGTTGCGCGCGAAGGGGTAGCGTAACAGAAGAAAGGTGGGGAACCGTTGCCGGATGAACCGCAGTATCGTTTGCGTAACGATCGTTCCGGCAATTTCAAATTGACGTCGCACGTAACCGGTAAGAAATTTCATCCGCAGCCAAGAGCGCCAGCGCGCGGAATCCAAATAAAACGTGCGATACAGCCGGTTCGTCCAACGGTCGATCTCCGGCAAGGTCAGTTCGGTTTCCCGGCAGCGAAATTCATCGGGGGTCGGGTAACGACCGTAGTGGATTTCCCGCCAGATATCTTTATCGAGCAGCTTTGTGTTGTACTCCCAGATTTTCGAATGCAGGGTCGGAATGGTCAACAGAAACTGGGCGAAATCCAGTGGCAGCTCGCGGACGAAATCCAACGTGTTTTGCCAGCTGCGGTGGGACTCGCCGGGGATGCCGACCATGAAATAGCCGAAAGCCATGATGCGGTGCCGACGGATGAGTTCGATTGCCCTTTTGATCTGATCGGATGTTATCTTGCGAAGTAATTTGGTCATCAACTCCGGATCGCCGGTTTCGATGCCGATGCTGATACGCACGCAACCGGAGGCGGCGAGCTGCGCCAGCATCTCATCGTCAAGCAGATCGGGGCGTGTGCGGATTGTGTATGAAATGTCAAGGCGGCGCTCCACGATGCCCCGACAGATGTCGAGCACCCATTGGCGTTTGATGGTGAAAGTCGGATCGAGAAACGTGATCTCGCGAATGCCGTACCGTTGCACGCATTCTTCAATTTCGGCCAGCACATTCGGCGCGCTACGGGTAGTGAAAGGCACAACGCGGTCCTGGCAATAAGCGCAATCGAAGGGACAACCCAGGCTGGCGAACATCGTGGTGAACGGCCGGCGGTAGGTCAGGTTGGTGGTATACAGGCGATTGTCGACCAGGTCGCGCGCGGGAAACGGCAAGTCGTCCATATCGGCCAGCGGCGCCTCCGGACCGGTGTCGATGACCTGGTTCTGTCGCCGAAAACGCACACCGCCGACATCGTTCGGTTCCCGGCCGGTGGCGATCCGGCGCACTAACTGCGCCAGCGAAGTAAAGCCTTTGCCGGTGAGCGCATAGTCGATTTCCGGGTGCGACATCGTCTCGTCGGCATAGGCGCTGGGGAAGTGACCGCGTACGATCAGGGGCGCGTCGAACGCGTTCTTGATGGTTATCATATCTATTATGTTACGATAGGAATTGTAGACGTTGAGGTTGCCGACCAGCAGTTCCGGCGCGAAGGGGCGCATCCGTGCGATCACCGATTCGCTTTCGAGATTTTCGCTCTCCGCGTCGATAAACGCGACCTCGTGCCCGTCCCGGCGCAACAGCGACGCCAGGTACATCATGCCCAAGGGGGGATAGCGAGTCATGAACTGCGAGTACAAGCCCAAAGGAAAAATGCCCAGGGAAAAATTCACCTGAAACAGCGGCGGACGAACAAGCAAAACGCGCATCGGGCGTCCTTTATGCAAAATAGACCGTTTCTCGCCTCATAGTGACATGAAAGATTGGCCGATCTCAAGCAGCACTTGGGCCGCGCTCAGCATGGCGATGTCGGCTGATCGCGGAAAAACGAGTTGTACAGGCAAAACGGGATGTAGCCGTGGCGTGTTAAATACACATGGTGGCAATTGGCGGACGCATCCAGATCGAAGGCGGCGTTGTCGTAAAATTTCTCGATGTTGACCGGCAGGACGCCGCTGTCGTATTCGCCGCGATCAAAGCGCCATAACCGTTGCGTCTGCCCGACGAGCTGGAAAAGTCCGCGCCATTGCGCCGTGGAAAATCCGGGCGGCAGCAGGCGGTTGATCGGTTGCACGGTTTCGCCGTCGAGCCGCACGATGAAGGGTACGATGCACGCGCGATTGCGAAACACCGGATTGTTCGTCAGGCCGAAAAGCAGAGCGAACAAACGCTTGAAGTGCAGCAAATCGCGGCGGTTGATCGATCCGTTCGAGCTTTGTTCGAGCGAACGGACAACGTCGGAGAGATCGGTGCTTTCGTCGTTTTCATGCGGATTGCGGCCGACCTGGGTGCGCGGATAAAACGACACGCGGCGCACATTGGGCGTTTTCAGAGCAAAACGCAGAATGTCGGTCAACTCGTGATCGTTGACGCCGGCCATGACCATCACCGCGAAATGCACGTTGATATCGAATTCGGCGAGCAGTTGAATAACCTGCAATTTCTGCTTGATAAAATCCTCTCCGCGAAAGCGGAGCGAGGTCGCCGGCGAAAAACCGTCAAACTGCAAAATCACCCATTGCAGGCCCGCCTGGCGCAGACGCGCGACCAGCGCGCGGTCGAGCAAGCCCTTGCCGTTGGAATTAAGCCGCGGCGTAAAACCGCGTTTGGCGATGCCGGCGATGATTTGATCGATGTCCTCGCGCAGCAGCGATTCACCGCCGACCAGGGAAATGTTGGGACGAAAACCGCGGCCGGTATACGGCGGCAGCATGCCCATGATTTCCTCAAAAGACGGTTCGTCCAGCGGCGAGCCAGCGTCGGAAAAACAGTCGGGACAACGAAGATTGCAACGCTTGGTTACGTCGATCGCGCAGGTCGTGACCAGCGGCGAATACAGTGACCACTCGCGATGAAAACCGTCCACGGGAACACCCGGCGAATTGGCGTGGCGCCGTCGCAGTTCCCAAAACAGCGAAGCGTCCTTGGCCATCAGCTTTTCCCAGGGACCGTGGTGCGGACAGGCGGCGCACAGATAGACGCGCCCATTGCGCTCGAACAAATCGGCGAGAAGAATTTCTCCACATTCCGGACAACGAGTATGCGTGGCGATCGATTTCATCGTGTCATTAAAGAGAGGATTGCCGAGCGAAGTCAAACCGGCATGCATTCAATAGGATATGCGCACGAGATGGTCGAAAATCCATTTTTCCAACGGCAGTTCCATTCGGCGGTGAAACACGCGCCAGCGGGCGATGGGCTGAAAGAGGCGCAGCAGGAATTTCGTCCACGGCTTATTGCGAAAATCGAGAATCTTGTCGTCGATAAACAGCGTATAGAAGTACAGACGACCGTAAAATTTGCGCTGACGTTTGCTGAGCCAGGGACTGATCGGACGACTCCAACTAACTTCTTCCAATTCCTGCATCGTGGGCAGGCGATAGCCTTTCTGCTCCATCTTGCGACAGAGGCAAGTGCCGGGGTATGGCGTATACACGTAAAACGGCGAGAAAACGGTTCGCGGTATTTCGCGTTTCAAACGGCGGACGAAATGAAGCGTATAATCGAGTTCGGTAGGAGTTTCGCCTTCGAAACCGACAAGGATGTTCCCCCAAATACGTACGCTATGATGGTTGAGGCGATGACAAACGGAAAGGATTTCCTCGGCTGTCTGCTTTTTATTGATTTCTTCCTGTAGGCGCGGTGCCAGTGTTTCGATGCCGATTTCGACCTGCGCCAGACCGCTGCGGGCAAGTAAAGCAAGGTCGTCGTCGGACATGCGTTGAAAGTCGCGGATCGATCCGGCCGCGGTGAAGGGCATAACCAGCTCGGCGGCAATCATTTTTTCGGCAAGTTCGATGTTGCGTGACCGATCGATAAAATAATTGTCGTCCTGCACGGCCAGGTAGCCCACGTCGGGAAACGTTTGCTTCAATTGGCGGATGCGTTCAAGGGTCCAGTCGGCGCCGCCCGCGTGCCAGCTCTTTTGGCTTTCATGACTGTGATAGCAATAGTGGCATTGGTAGGGGCAGCCGCGCGACGTTTCAATGGTCGAGGTCTTCAAATTCCATTTGTCGAACAGATAGGCATGCGCCAACAGATGATACGGCAGAGCGGGCATACGGTTCAGATCGACCGTTTCCGCCGCTGGTGTTTGGCGATAGGCGCCGCTCTGCGGATCGCGAAACGCCAGGCCGGGGATATCCTGCCAGGGTGTGTGATCGCGCAAGGCACGAGCGAGATGGAGGAATGTCCATTCGCCTTCGCCGATCACAACGATGTCCGCACGGCCTGCTTCGATCAGGAATTGGGGGAACATGCTGGCGTGTTTGCCGCCCCAGACGATCGGCGCGTCGGTGATCTGCCGCAGCCGCGCGACTATTTTATTGGCGCTGCCGATTTCCGGGCCGGTCAGGCCGGTTACGCCGATGCACAGAAACGATTCGCGCCGCCAACGTTCGATATGCGCGTTGGTCAACGCTTCCTGACGCTGGTCGAAAATCTCCACCGGAAAATCGCCGGCCACCAGATTCACGGCGCACAGCAGCGACAACGGCAACGCCGGTCGGCTTTTGGCGCTGTCCAATCCCAGGGTCGCGGCCTGGATCAGCAGGATTTTCGCATCGGGGGCTTTTCTGTGCATCTTCAAACGGGGCCTCAAATGTGGCCTTCATTAATATCACAGACGGACCGGTGGAGAAAAACGGCTGTATGCGCATGCTGACGGCGGCAATTTATTTCGTGTAAGATAAGCGACAACCGATAAGGGAGCGACGTGATCGTGGCCGATGTTCTGCTGATCCAAACGCCGAATGTCATCGGCACTTTCTTCAACCTGACGGGCAAGGAAGTGCCGCTGTCCTTGTGTTATCTCGCCGCGTACCTGCGCGAACGGGGGCACAATCCGGCGATTTGCGACCTTGATCTGGCGCGGAATCCGGAAGAGGCGCTCCAGCGGGCCTTGCGAAATCATCGGCCGCAATTGGTTGGATTCAGTTCCTATACGCCCAATGTGGAATTGGCGGCGATGTATGCCGCAATGGTCAAACGCGATCTTCCTTCGGCGGCGATCGTGCTGGGCGGATTTCACGCGTCGGCGCTGCCGGAACAAACCCTGTGCGAGTTTTCCACATTCGATTATGTCGTGGCCGGCGAGGGCGAACAGACGCTTGTCGAGTTGGCGGATGCGCTGCGAAACAAGGTCGATCTTTCTTCGGTTCGCGGTTTAGCGTTTCGCCGGGAAGATTCGGTATGCCGCAATGAACCGCGTCCGTTGATCGAGGATCTGGATTCCCTTCCGTTTCCTGCCCGCGACCTGGTGCCGCTGGCGCGCTACGTGCCCGATCCCGGTAACTATTGGCAACTGCCGTCCACCGGCATTCTGTATTCGCGCGGCTGTCCTTATCATTGTGCGTTTTGCTCCAAGTCGGTGTTCAACGATCGCATTCGTTACCGGCGCGACGAATGCTTCATCGCCGAGGTCAATCATTGCATCGACCGGCACGGCATTCACGATTTTCGCCTGGAGGACGAAGCGCCGACCATCAACATCAAACGTATGCAGTCGTTGTGTGAAGCCATACTCGCCAACAGGCGGACGATCACCTGGAACTGCTATTCGCGCGTGGATACAATCGACGAACCGACCATGCGCCTGATGCGGCGGGCCGGTTGCCATCACATCACATACGGCATCGAATCGGCGCTGCCGGCCACGCTGGCGCGCATCGATAAAAAGCTGGATCCGGCGAAAGCGGCGGAAACGGTGCGACTGACCAAGCAGGTGGGCATCGAGTGCAAGGCGAATTTCATCATCGGATTTCCCTGGGAAACGTCTGAGGATATGCGTGAAGTGGTGCGCTACGCCAAGCGGATATCGCCGGATCTGGTTACCTTCAACTTGTTCAAACCGCTGCCCGGCAGCCAATTGTATGATGAATTGCGCGCGGCGGATCGGCTGCGGCATGAGCGTTGGCAGGACTATTTCACGACCAGCGAGAAGCTGCTTTTTCAGGCCGATTATTCCGAAGACGAAGCGCTGCGCATTTTGAAGAACGCGGTGTTCGGTTTTTATTTCCGTCCGCGTTTCATCGCGCAACGGTTTCGGCGTTTGCTGGCGCATCCGGGGCGGGAACTTAAATTGACATGGCGGGGATTGTCCGTCTTGCTGCGTGAATTGTTGCTTAGTCGGAAGAAGTCGACGCCTCCCGCCGCAGAGCGAATATCGAACCGCTGACCGGCTCCATACGCATTTTGTAATGTTCATCCAGCCAGTGCGTAAAGCTATCCGCTTTGCAATACAGCTTCGCCAGTGTGCCTTCGAGCAAAATCACCGCCGGCGTGCGAGCCGAAAAAGATCGGAAGAGCGTCGTGTAGGGAAAGAGTGTAGATCTCGGT
>CALBTQ010000596.1 GCA_937967875.1 uncultured Pseudomonadota bacterium | reverse complement strand
CGGCGACAACCGATATCTACACTCTTTCCCTACACGACGCTCTTCCGATCTAGCACGATTACCTCGGCGAACAGTATTGCTATCCCAATTACTGCCTCGATGCGAACATGGACACCTGGTACCAGGGCAGCATCGGCATGTACCAGATGCACGGTTCGACCAAAGACGAGCTGTACGGTTCGCACGGCGCAATGGCCTGGTCGCAGGAACTGACCTATACCAAGGAATGCTCCTGGGCCACGACCGCTGCAGTGCTGACCAATCACGAGCCGGCGATGCAATTCGTGATGGAGGAAATCCAGCAGGGTCTGCACGGCATGGTGACCGACAGCAGCGACGGCGGACCGGTCGCGGCGGTGATTCAGGTGGAAGGCAAGTGGGCGACCTTCTCCGATTATGAAATCGGCGACTACCATAAATATTTGCGCCCCGGCGCCTACAACGTGCGCGTGTTCGCCAACGGCTATCAGGAATACAACACGGCGGTGACGATTCTCCCCAACACGCCCTATACGTTGAACGTGGAACTCGATCCGGATCCGAATCCCAAAACCTTCATCTTCCGTTGGCTCTTCAACCGCTTCCCCAACGACGAAGACAGCCACACGTTGACCATCGATGCGCTCGGCCCGCCCGACAGCGAATTCGTTTCGATGGGTCACGGCGGCTACGCGATGGTCGATCTGGGCCCCGACGGCATCGACAATGTTACAGGCGACGATATCGCCGTGTACGAAGCCTACACCGACGGCGACGAGGGCTTCACCCTCTACGGCAGCAGCGACGATTATTTCGGCCCGTGGGTGGAGATCGGTTCCGGCTCGGGCACGACGAGTTTCGATCTGACGGGCACCGGTCTGGCCAACGTACGCTACGTGAAGATTGTCGACCTGAACGACGATGAGGATCCGAGCGAAGCCGGCCAGTACGACGGCTTCGACCTGGACGCCATCGGCTCGCCGCAGGTGCTGGCGTTGTTTAACGCCGACGTGACCAGCGGCGAAATTCCGCTGACGGTCAACTTCACCGATCAGTCGACCGGCGCTCCGACCTCTTGGGAATGGAGCTTCGGCGACGGCGACACTTCGACCGAACAGAACCCGACGCATGTTTACGACGAAACCGGCGAATACACCGTCACCCTGACCATCGACGGCCCCGCCGGTACCGACACCATGGTGCGCACCAACTACATCTCGGCCTACGAGGGCGCGCCGGTGGCCGATTTTTCCGGTACGCCGACGACCGGTACGCTGCCGCTGGAAGTGACTTTCACCAGCGCCTCGACCGGCACGATCACCACGTATTACTGGGAATTCGGCGACGGGGAAACCTCGGATCAGGAAAACCCGGTGCATACGTACAATGATCCGGGCAACTACCCGGTGCGCCTGACCGTCTCCGGCCCCGGCGGCTCGGACAACAAATTGCGCCTGAATTACATTCACGCCAATTGCCCGGCGCCGGTCGCGGACTTCGCCGCCGACGTCACCACGGGCGACGCGCCGTTGACGGTCGTTTTTACCAACGCGACCGACGTGCCCGCCGCCTGCCCGGCGACCTACCAGTGGGATTTCGGCGACGGCAACCTCTCGACTGAGGAAAATCCGACCAACGTCTACACAACGGACGGCGTGTACACGGTGAAGTTGACCGCGGGTAATTCCGGCGGTTCGAACGCCGAAGAGAAAATCGATTACATCACCGTCGGCGACCAGCCCGACGACGACGACACCGACGATGACGACGCCACGCCCGACGACGACGATACCGGCACGGATGACGACATC
>CALBTQ010000595.1 GCA_937967875.1 uncultured Pseudomonadota bacterium | reverse complement strand
ACCACCGAGATCTACACTCTTTCCCTACACGACGCTCTTCCGATCTTGTCCCCGCATTTTTAAAATAGGCAGCCCGGACTCCCTTCTCCTTGTGGGAGAAGGGGCGGGGATGGGGGCTCGATCACCTGCCGAAAATCACTGGACACGCAACAAGTGCAGGTCCCGGAGTTTTCGGGGGATGAGGGCAACCAAAAGGGGACTATAGGGTATTCCATCAATTCATAACTTATAACTTGTCACTTATAACTAAAAAGGGCGGTCCGTGCGGACCGCCCTCGGGTGCTTAGCGAAAATATGCTTATTGGGCTTCGGCGGCGGCGGCGCCGGTCAGTCGTTTGGCCGCTTCGTCGGGCGCGATGCCCAGCTTGAGCACATCGAGAATTTTGCCGTTGGACAACGGACCGAATTCGCCGTCGCCGTTGGCCTGTTCGAACAACTCGAGCGCGTTGATCGCCGAGGACAGGAAGTGCTGGTTGTAATCGATGCGGATATCGTTGGCGATCAACGAGCCGCGAATGCCGCCGAGTACGCGATCGGGCCGGCGCGTCCAGTAGCTGTTGGACGGACGGAACTGGTCGGCGATGTTGTGCCAAATCGCCGCCTGCACCGACTCACTGAGCTTGTCGGCCATTTCCTTGTTGCCCAACAACATGGCCAGATGCCACGCCTCGACGTTCGCTTCGTTGCGCGCGCTGGTGGGCGTCGAGCGCGGCGGGGTGGCGTTGTCCGCGCCGCCGAAGTAATCCTCATACGGCAGCTTGGTGGTTTTTTCCGGCATGCCCCACTGGTGACGGAAATGCCAGTTCACCATCTTCCAAACGACGTCGGGAATGCGCTCGTCTTTGGTGTAGCGATACAGTTTGCACAGCGCCTGCACGACCCACGCGTCGGGCTGCTGCTTGGGATTCTTGTTGTAATCGTCGATCTGCCAGTCGGCGCACAGCTTGGCCGCCTTGAGCCACTTGTCCTGCTTGTCCTGCTCATAGAGTTTCATGTAGGCCAAAAACGCCTCGCCGGGGAAATAGCGCGGCTGCGGATCGGGCACCGGCCCGCCGGCTTTGACCTCGTCCCAGCTCTTGTAGAACCGGCCGTCGGGCACCTGGAAGGCCATCAGGCCGTTGCCGAACATTTCGCGTTTGGCTTTCCACTCGGGCGTGAGCAGCTCCTGCGGAATCTCGCAGAGGCTCATCGCCGCCAGGGCGTTGGTGCCCAGGTAGGCGCGACCCTTGTAATCCAGGAACGCGATGTCCTTGTTTTCCGGCGGCACGACAATCGAGTGGCTGAGGTAATCCAGCGCGCGCCGGCCCGCTTCCAACAACGTGACGTCGCCGGTCGCCTTGTACGCGCCGAACAGACCCCACACGCTGCCCGCGTGCCGTACGATGTTGTAGCCGTTGGTGAACTTGTCGGGGATCGGCCGATAGTGATAGCCCATCTGGCCTTCGGGATCGGTGTGCATCGCCAGGTGGCCGGCGGCGAGCCACGCGGCTTCCAGCGCGTCTTTGCGCGTCAGCTTGCGCGGCGGCAAAATCATCGCGCGGTAGGTTTCCACCGCTTTGCCGTTGGGCTCGACCTCGACCATCGCGTGCGTGGTGAAGTACGACAACGGCGCCTCGTTGAACTCCTCTTTGGTCATCTTGGCTTCGCGGCGGACTTTATCCAAGCACAACCGGGTGAGCTTCTTGCCCATCACGCGGTCGTTGTCGTTGAAACCCTTCATGCCCCAGCCGTTGAAGATCACATCTTCGCCGAGCTGGAAGGTGCGCTTGCCCAGGTGCTCGACGACCAGACCGAGCTCGGAAGAGCGGCGTGTAGGGAAAGGGTGTAGATCTCGGAGGGCGCCGGACCATTAAAAAAAAAAAAAAAGAAAAAGCATGACAATCGATAA
>CALBTQ010000594.1 GCA_937967875.1 uncultured Pseudomonadota bacterium | reverse complement strand
GAGATCGTATTCGGTGACTGGAGTTCAGACGTGTGCTCTTCCGATCTTCTATGCCAAGTGGCTGACGATCTCCGCCGTGAGCGACGAGCGCGGCCGCACCACGCATTACGTCGGTGTGTTTTCCGACATCACTTCGGTCAAGCAGAACGAAATGCGCCTGGAGTACATGGCGCATTACGATCCCCTTACCGAACTGCCCAACCGCGTACTGTTTCGCGACCGATGCGAGCGGGCGTTGACGCAGGCGCGTTTTTCGCAGCGCAAGGTGGGCTTGCTGTTTTTCGATCTGGACGGCTTCAAGCACATCAACGACACGCTCGGTCATCGCGCCGGCGACAAGCTGCTGCGGCGGATTGCCGAACGGCTCAAGGACGCCCTGCGGATCGAGGACACCATCGCGCGACTGGGCGGCGACGAGTTCATCATTGTGCTGCCCGATTTGACCGAGGCGAACGAGGCCGCGCGCGTGGCCGACAAGCTGCTGGCCGTCATTGCCGAGCCGTACGAAATCGACGAGCGTGAGTTGTTCATCACGGCCAGCATCGGCATTTCGCTGTTTCCCGACGACGATGAAACGGTCGACAAGTTGTTGCAAAACGCCGATCTGGCAATGTATACGGCCAAGGGGCTGGGTAAAAACACGAGGGCGTTCTATTCGGCGCAGATGGCCGAGCAGTCCCAAAAGCGGCTGGAAACCGAAACACTGATGCGCCGGGCGCTGGAGCGCGACGAGTTCTTTCTTGTCTTTCAACCGCAGGCGTCTCTCGCCACGGGCGAGATTGTCGGCGCCGAAGTGCTCGTGCGCTGGCATCATCCGAAGTTGGGTCAGGTCGAGCCGGACGCGTTCATCCAACTGGCCGAGGAAAACGGTCTCATCGTGCCCATCGGCGAATGGGTGCTGCGCAAAGCGGCCGAGCAATTGCGCGCCTGGCGCGAGGCCGGCCGGACGATCGACCTGGCCGTCAATCTGTCGCCGCGCCAATTCCGTCAGCCGCGTCTGGTCGAAAGCGTCGCCGACATCGTCGCCCTGGCCGATTTGCGTCCGCGCGATCTGAAATTGGAAATCACCGAGTCGGTGCTCATGGAGGAGGCTCAGGAGACGCTGCGCATCATGAACGAGTTCACCGCACGCGGCTTTCGCCTGGCGATCGACGATTTCGGCACCGGCTTTTCGTCGCTGGCCTACCTTAAACACCTGCCGCTGCACACGTTGAAAATCGACAAGTCGTTCGTCTTCGGCTTGCCCGAGCAACCGCTCGACGTGGCCATTGTGCGCTCGATCATGACGCTGGCCAAAGATCTGTTGCTGGAGGTTGTCGCCGAAGGCGTCGAGCGATCCGCGCAAACCGAATTTCTCGCCGGTCTCGGTTGCGACCGGGCGCAAGGATTTTTGGTCGGCGAGCCGATGACCGCCGCGGAGTTTTCCCGGCGGTTTTTCGACGGCGTGCCATGACGCTTGCTTGAAAACGCTCATCGTTCCGTCTATCGTTGGTCATCGGCAATAACGGCGGAAGGTGATATGGCGCGGCGACGCACGAGCGGATCGTTTATGCGCAAGTTGCTGGCGGCGGTGCTTGCCCTTGTGGCGGCGCTCGCGGTGAGCGAGATCGTCGTGCGCGTGTTCTCGTTCGATTGGCGCTACGCGAAAAAGCTGCTGTACTACCAGAACGCCGACATCAATGTCCACGAACCGGTCGACGATCCGGAGTTGCTCTTCCGTCTTAAACCGGGCGACTATTTCTTCGAGATCTATTCCGTATTCATCAACCGCTGGCGGGCGCGCAGCCCGGAACGGCCGTCGGCCAAGCCCGCCGGCACGTTCCGCATTCTGGTGTACGGCGGCTCGAACGTGTACGGTTCCAATCTCGATAATGATCAGAGCTGGCCGGCGCAGTTGGAGCAAAAACTCGCCGCCACGCATCGGACGCCGATCGAAGTATGGAACTTCGGTACGTCCTCGTACGTCAGTGGCCAGATGGCCCGCTTGGCGGAGATAACCGACCGCGCGTTGGCCGCCGACGTCGTGCTGTTGGCGATGAGCAACGTCGGCAGTCGCGCCTTTTTAATGGATCAGCCGGTCGAGCCGCTCTTCGCCGAATACCCGCAACTGTGGCGCGAGCTGGTCATTCCCTCCCGCCTACACAAGCTGCCCGCGGGGCTCGATACGACGCTGCTGCGCCATTGGCGGTTCTATCGCCTGACCATGCTCGCCGCGACCGAAAAGGTCGGCCCGGCGCGACAGGTGGACGAAAAACGGCTGGAAGAGGAGAACATCGACAAGATCCGCCGCTACATTTTTCAGGCGAAAAAATACACGCAGGTGGCCATGTTCATCTGTCCGGCCGCCCCCGCCGAAGTTTTCAAGTACCATCATGAGAACCTCGACATTCCCGTCTGCACGCTGACCGCCGAAGGAATGCCCGAGGAATACGGTAGGCTGCATCCGCCCGCGCACGTTTTGGCGTGGTACGCCGACGAACTGGCGGCCTGGATGGCCCGCAGTCTGCATCTGCCCGATTAGCGGAATTTAAATCGGAACACGCCCAGCGACGAGGCGCATACGACGCGGTCGTCGCCGGGGGCGATGTGCAGGGACCGTACGCGCGAACCGACGAACACCTTGCGGTGCAACTCCATCTCCGGCACGCGGATCTGGTAGAGATAGCCGTCGAAATACCCGGCGACAAACAGCATGCGGCGATCGTCGCTCAGCCGCATGAAACGCACGCCCGGCGCCAGCTTGAGCGTTTTAAGGACGCGCGGATTGTCCAGGTCGATCTGCCGGATTTCTCCCAGCGACGGCAGGCTCAGATATAGCCGGCGGCGCGGCGCATCGATCGCCAGGCGGATTTCGAAATCGGGCGTCCACATCGAGTAGCGGACGGTGTCGGTTTTCAGGTCGATCCAGCGCACCCGGCCCCAGGTTGTGGCGATCAGCACGTTGTTCTGCTCGTCGCGCAGCGCGTCGCGGCTGGCGGTGGCCGGAATGAAGCGATCGAAGGTGAAATCGTCGAGCTTGAACACGCCGATGTCCCCGGTGAAATCGTCGCCGGTGTACACCAGACGCTGTGCAGGGTCCAGATACAGATTGGTGAACACGCGGCCGGGCTCGTGCACCGAGGCGATCAAATCCAACGTGCGATCGTCGACGACGTTGATCCGCTGGTTCTCGGCCTCGGCGAAAATCAGGTGATTCGCCTGGATGTCGTACAACACACTGTCGCCGGCGTTGTGTTCGGCCAGGTTTTTAAAATCGGCCCGGCCGGTGGGCAAAGCGATGATCGAATTGGCGTTGCCGACCAGCGTATAGGTGCCGGCCATGTTGTCGGCGGCGAACCGGGCCAGGGCGAAATTTTTCTGCCAGACGTCGGGGGTAAAGATCGGAAGAGCGTCGTGTAGGGAAAGAGTGTAGATCTCGGTGG
>CALBTQ010000593.1 GCA_937967875.1 uncultured Pseudomonadota bacterium | reverse complement strand
CGTATTCGGTGACTGGAGTTCAGACGTGTGCTCTTCCGATCTGGCGGCGGAGGCGGGCAGAGCGAGCCATGGATTGGCCGGCAGGCCGGTGATGAAGCCGGCGCTCACGCCCTGGCGACGATAGGAACGAACGATGCGCCAGGCCAGTTGCTCAACTGTCTCTTGCGGATGCCTGGCGCTTAACTGTTCCAGGGTGTTTTGCACCGGCAATTCGTCGATGCCGATGGCCCATTCGAAGGCGCGTTGCATGACCGGCGATTCAGCCGAGACGTCCGGTGCATTGGCCGGAAGATCCATTACTGAGGTTCCTTGCGCAAGTCCTTGTTCCATTCACATCGATAAAAATTATATTCGTAAATGGTCATTTCGTCATCATCGTTCATTTGGTAGGCGTGCTTGTAACTGTTGACCTTGCGCATATGACGACCGCGATCCGAATAGGTAAGCCGCAGATAGAAGTTATCCCATTGCGGCGTGAAGTAAAGCATTGCCGGTTTGCGTTTGCGTACGACCTTGTACAGCTTTTGTCGCCGTTCATCGCCGCCCTCGCACAAATTCGGCGCTTCGGCATACACACGGGCGATTTCCGGATCGGCCAGACCGACCAGATCGAGCACGGGACGTTCGCCGAAATAGTACAACGCGCCGATGTCATGCGTGCCGACCAGATCGCCCGGCTCGGTGTTGGCCTTGATCCAGTCGGTGATGTTCATCAAGTACGCCTGTGCATTGACCAGGGCGTTGCGATAGACACCCAGTTGCATCGTCCCGCCGATCGCGGTTATCACCGTCAAATAGAGCAGAACGGCTCCGCCGACGATCAGGTGCCGCCACCAATCCGGCCGGAACAGTCGCCGGTACAATTCATCCGCGCCCGCAATCGTGCCGGTCAGCAGAATCGGCAACAACGGATGCTGATACCGTCCCCAATAGTGTCCCAACGCGCCGGGGAACTGTGAGGTGTAGGCCGCATAGAAAACGAGGATGAACGCCCACGGGTACACACGCCGGAGGAAAGGACGCGACCAATACAGCAGCGGCAATAATACGAGATAGGGCGCCAAGATCAGCCAACCGGTGAAAAAGGTGATCGAAATTTTGCTCAGCAACGGTAGGCAGCCGTCGGAGAAGAAGTGCTTTTTCGCCGACACGGTAACCGGAAACATCGCGCCGTTGTAATGCAGCTCGGCCAGTAAATACGGGGCGATCGTCAACATGACGAGCAGGCCGGAAGCGAGTAGAGGAATCAACGGGGTTTCGTTTCTGCTTCTCCACCAACGCCAACCGGCCACGCCATAGATGACCAGGGCGGCGAACCAGCCTTCCGGCCGGGTCAAAATCGCCGCGCCGATCAGCAAGCCGAGCGGATAAAACCAGCGCGGGCGTTCGGCGGTCCGCTCGTAGCCATAGAAAATCCACACCAGCAGGGCGGCGAAAAATGTTGTCTCCATGCCGTTCAATGCGCCGAAGGTGAGCGGACCGCAACTGATGGTGACCACCGCGGTCGCCAGCGAGGCGTGAAACGACGCGCCCAACCGCTGCGACCAGCTGAACACGCCCCACGACAGCGCGAGATAGGCCAGCATACCGATGATGCGGTTGGCGATTTCCACGGCCATCACCTTGGCCAGCAAGCCGCTCATCAACACGTGCAGCGGGCTGGTGACGGCCGACAGCGGCTGTTTCGGATTGACCGCCAGAATATTCATCGTGGCGAAGTTGCGCGCGGCGGTCAGGGTGATGTAGCTGTCGTCGATGGGGAATGCCTCGACGTAGCCTTCCAGCGGGAACATATAGCGACAAAAGGTCGCCAACGTCGTAAGCAATAGGGCGACGAACAAGCCGGTGCGCCACTTCGCGGGCAGCGGACCGGCTTCTCCTTGCCGCCGATAAAGCAGGCCGATGACGACCGCCCAGCCCAACACCAGAATCAGCATCCAATTACTCCGCACATCATCAAAATCCTGCACTATGTGTCGTTATTTTTCAGGAAAGTATACACAAGCAGTGTTATGCTAGCGGTCTTGGAGGCAAAAGTCTACTTAATAATTAGAAAATATTTATGAGGCAGTAATATTACTGCTGCGTTGTACGGAGAGTACGCCTTTGATCTTGCGCAGCGAATCCATTAACTTCGCCAGTCGATCGATGTGAGTGATTTCCACGATGAATTTTAGATCGACGGTGGAATCCTGAAGCGACTTGGAATGAATTTCATGAATGTTGATTTCCAATTCGCCGATTACGCGCGTGATCTCGGCGAGGATCCCCGCCTGATCCACGACGATCACGTCGATGTGTGTGGAAACGGCTTTTGCGCCGGCGGCGCCGACGTCCCATTCCACGTCCACTCGGCGTTCCTCGTCCAGATCCAACGCGTGCGGACAATCGGCGGCATGCACGGTTATGCCGCGACCGCGCGTCACGAAGCCGATGATCTCCTCGCCGGGAACGGGATTGCAGCACTTGGCCATGCGGAAGAGCACGTCGTCGACGCCGTGGATTTTGATCCCGCCGGGCTTCTTGCGTTTGAGTGGGCGCAGCAGACGATCGATCGGCGATTCGATCGGCCCGGTGGCCAGTTTGTCCGGCTCGACCACTTCCTGCAACACGTACTTCGACGACATCTTGCCGTAGCCGATGCCCGCCAGCATCGCCTCGGCTTTTTTATAATGATATTTTTGCGCGATCTCATCCAGCTTGCCGGACTTTTCCAACTTGTTGAGGCTTATCTTGTAACGCGCCAGCTCCTTTTCCAGAATCGTCCGCCCCGCCGACAACGAGCGCTCGTGTTCCTCCTCCTTAAGGAAGGAACGGATCTTCTGCTTCGCCGTGCTCGTCTTGACGATCTGCAGCCAATCGCGGTTGGGGTGCTGGTCTTTTTTGGTGATGATCTCCAGCCGGTCGCCGCTTTGCAGTTGATACTTGAGCGGCACCATGCGGCCGTTGACCTTGGCGCCCACGCATGTGTGACCGACCTGCGTATGAATGCGATAGGCGAAGTCGATCGGCGTGGCGCCCTTGGGAAACGAAAGCACATCGCCGGCCGGCGTGAACACATACACTTCGTCGGAGAACAAATCGGTTTTCAGGCTGGCCAGAAATGTGCGCGGGTCGTCGGTTTCGCGGTGCCACTCGATGATCTGCCGCAGCCAGTCGAACTTCTGCCCGTCTTTGTCGGCGGCGCCGCCTTCCTTGTAACGCCAGTGGGCGGCGATGCCGTACAGCGCGACACGATGCATTTCGAACGTGCGAATCTGCACTTCCATCCGCTCGCCCTTGGGGCCGATGACCGTCGTGTGCAGGCTCTGGTACATGTTGGCCTTGGGCAGCGCGATGTAATCCTTGAAGCGTCCGGGGATCGGCTTCCACAGCGAGTGGATCAGCC
Source organism: uncultured Pseudomonadota bacterium (assembly GCA_937967875.1). GTDB lineage: Bacteria > Lernaellota > Lernaellaia > Lernaellales > Lernaellaceae > CALBTQ01. Next base: position 3,297 of record CALBTQ010000593.1, on the reverse strand, counting down.
CCAGCACCTCGTAGCACTCGGCTACTGACGAGAGAATGATGCGAAAGGCGATGATGTCCATCACCTCTTCGAATTCCAGATTTTGCGCCAGCATCTTGCGGTGGATCGAATTGATGCTCTTCACGCGGCCGCTGATCTCGGCTTGGATGTTGTGTTCGGCCAGCATGTCGCGCAGCACCTGGATCACTTCGTGGATGTAATTGTCGCGTTCCTTGCGCCCGTGCGACAGCTTGAGCACCAGGTTGTAATACGCCTCGGAATTCAGGTAGCGGAACGACAGGTCCTCCAGCGCCGATTTGATCCACTGCATGCCGAGGCGATGGGCGAGGGGAACGTAGATCTCCATCGTCTCCCGCGAGATGCGCCCGCGTTTTTCCCGCGCGACGAATTCCAGCGTCAGCATGTTGTGCAGGCGGTCGGCCAGCTTGACCAGAATGACGCGAATGTCCTTGGCGGTGGCGACGAGGATTTTCTTGAAGTTCTCCGCCTGCCGGTGCTCGAGGCTGGAAAATTTCATCAGGCCGATTTTAGTGACGCCGTCGACCAGTTCGCCGATTTCCGTCCCGAACAATTCGGTGATCATCTGGTAATCGACCGTGTCGCAGTCTTCCAGCGTGTCGTGCAACAAGCCGGTAGCGATGGTCATCTCGTCCATTTTCATTTTGGACAAAATGTAGGCGACGGCGATCGGATGCTCGACGTAAGGCACACCCGACTTGCGGTACTGCCCTTCGTGATGCTTCATCGCAAAGACGTACGCCCGGCGAATCAACTCCACATCCGGGTTGTCCAGGTAGGAACGCATTTCCCGGATCGTATCGTTGATGCGGACTTTTTTAGGCAGGAGAAAGTCGACGGATTGCATCTAGCTGGTTCTCCCGGCGGTTGCGATGAGCTCGAATAATGGCTTCCAGGTTTTGTGTCGCCAATGGCAAATCGTCATTGACGACAACATAATCATAATGTTCGGCGAATTGAAGTTCACGTTGCGCATTGGCCAGACGCCGCTCGATTTCCTCGGGGCTGTCCGTTCGGCGCTCCGTCAACCGTTGGCGCAGTTCTTCCCAGCTCGGCGGCAGAATGAAAATCATCACCGCTTCCGGGTACAGTTGCTTGATCTGCAACGCTCCCTGGCCCTCGATGTCCAGGAACAGATCGACGTGCTCGGCATATGCGCGGTTGAGCTCCGCTTTACTGGTGCCATAGGAATGACGATGAATGCCGGCCCACTCGGCCAGTTCCTCGTTGGCGATCATCTGTTGAAATTGTTCGTCGCTGACGAAATGATAGTCGACGCCGTCCTGTTCCTTGCCGCGCGGCGGTCGTGTCGTGTGGCTGATGCTGTAGCGGATGGAGTGGTCCAACCGCTCGATCACAGCGCGGCACAAGGTGGTTTTGCCGCTGCCGCTGGGGGCGGTGATCACGAAAATATGTCCGCCGCCGTGCTCACTCGACATTCTGAATCTGCTCCCGCAGTTTTTCGACCAACCCCTTGATGGTGACGGTTTTTTCGCTGATCGCCAAGCCCTGCACTTTATTGCCGCAGGTGGTGATTTCCCGATGCAGTTCCTGCATCAAAAAGTCGAGTCGCTTGCCGACCGGCTCGCCGGCATCGAGGTATTTCTCCATTTGCTCCAGGTGCGTCTGCAAACGGCTGAGTTCCTCGTGCACGTCCATTTTTGCCAATAGGAAAGCGGCCTCCTGGTGCAGCCGGGTCGGATCGAGTCCGACTTCTCCGGCCCATTGCGCCGCTTTTTGACGAAATTTCTCGTTGGCTTCCGCTTGCACCTGCGGCACGACGGCGATCAACTGCCGCACCTGTTCGCGCACTTGATGGATCAACGAGCGCAAATCGGCCGCCAGCGCCTCGCCTTCGTTGACGCGCATTTGTTGCATCTTGGCCAGCGCATGTTCGAGCGCCGTCAGCGCCACCGGCTTGACCGTGTCCAGGTCGGCGTCGGTTTCCACGATGTCCAGTACGCCGGGCTTGTTGACGATTTCGGCGATGCTCGCCTGGTTGGGCAAGCCCAATTGCGCGGCCAGATCGCTCAGCGCCTGGTGGTAGCTTTGCGCCAAACCGAGGTTGACGTTCACTTCGCCCACGCTCGCGCCGAAGCGCTGGAAATTGACGATCGCGTCGATGTGCCCGCGCGTGAACGTGCTTTTGAGCATCTCGCGAATTTCGCCCTCCAACGGCATGAGCGCTTTGGGCAGGCGGATGTTCAAATCCAGAAAACGATGGTTGACGCTGCGCACGTCGACCTGAATGCGGATTTCCTCAGTGGCCGCTTCACCGCGGCCGAAACCGGTCATCGAGCGAATCATAGGCTGACCAACGCTCCTTTCTGCGTACGTACGGCATCCAAATAATATCGGCGAAATTCGGTTAGAACTTCATGGGTCGATGCGTCAGCGTAATCCGGATACGTCCACGGCAGATTTTGATAGTGCTTGTCCTGCCACATCAGGGTCAGATCGGCGAAGATGCCGTGGCCCAGATAGGGGCGGTGCGCGTAATTTTTCCCGGTCGCCAGAATCAAGTGCGCCGCGTTGAGGTACCCCGGATCCAGATTGATGCGACGCCTGCCGTTGGGCCCGGCGAAATCCGATTCGATGACGTTGGTCGCCAGTTTGATCTTCGGCAGCCGCGCCGGGTCGATCAACTGCGTGAACATCATGAACCGTCGATGCAATTGCGCGCCCATTTCCTTTTCATAATAATCGGTAAAGCGAAAAGGGATCGGTTCGGTCATCTGCTGCAGCGGTCCGAAATTGCGCTCCAACCGCCGGGTTACCGGCAGCAAGTCGAACTCCGACTGATGGAGCACGCCCATCACCAGCAACACCGGATCGGGAGCATGCGGTCGGCTCATTTCAGATCCTTCGCTTTGCGAATGACGTCGATCACTTCCGTGCGCGCGGCGCTGGCCGTGCCCACCTCGGCGATGACGATGCCGGCCGCGAAGTTGGCGATCGTCGCCGCTTCGTGCAACATCGCACCCACCGCCAGACCGCAGGTCAGGGCGGAAATCACGGTATCGCCCGCGCCGGTCACATCATAGACTTCTTTGGCGACCGTGGGAATGTCCATCACGTGTGCGCCGTTCTCGAACAGGCTCATGCCTTCTTCGCCGCGCGTGATCACCAGGCTCTGCAGGCGGTAGCGTTTCAGGATCTGTCGCCCGGCGCTGTGGATCTCCTTGTCCACGTTGTTGAGCTTCAAGCCCAACGCCTGGCCGCTTTCGTGATGGTAGATCGGAAGAGCACACGTCTGAACTCCAGTCACCGAATACGATC
>CALBTQ010000592.1 GCA_937967875.1 uncultured Pseudomonadota bacterium | reverse complement strand
GATCGAGGGCATTTGCGCACCGGCTAATTGCCCGATTTTGCGGAAAAACAATGTTTTCGTCGCTCGCGTTTTGCCCTTGCCAAGGCCCTGAAAAACATGGTATGAAGCTCAGCCTATGCGGCGCCGTACAACGCCGGCGCTTAATTAGAAGGAGAGAAACGATGAAAGAAGGCATCCATCCGCAATACGAAGACACGAAGGTGACCTGCGCCTGCGGCAACACCTTCATGACCAAGTCGACCCAGGCGCCGGAAATCACCATCGACATCTGCAACATGTGCCATCCGTTCTACACCGGCAAGCAGAAGTTGGTGGACTCGGCGGGACGCGTCGAACGCTTCAAGCGCAAGTACAAGAATCTGTACAAAGACAAATAGCTTGGCCAGTCGTTCAACCCGCGCCGGCGCCGTGTCCGCGCGGGTTTTCCATTTAACGGCGTTGGCGATAAGGAGCGATCGCAGTGGGCGATAACAACAAACCGATGAGCGTGGGCGGTCAGGCCATTCTGGAAGGCGTGATGATGCGCTCGCCCAACAGCATGGCGGTCGTTTGCCGCAAGGGCGACGGGCAAATCGTCCTCAAGGAACAGCAGTGGATCAGCCTCTGGCATCGCCTCAAGTTCCTGCGCTGGCCCTTCATGCGCGGCACGGTCGTGCTCATCGAGGCAATGTGGAACGGCATCAGCGCGCTGACCTTCTCGGCCAATCTCTTCTCCGAGGAAGAGGATAAAAAGGCGGCCGCCGAGGCCGAGCTGAAAGGCGAAGCGCCGAAAAAATCCGCCGATAAAAAAGAAACCAAACCGCTGACCTCCTGGGCGATCACCGCGACAATCTTTGTGAGCATGCTCTTCGCCATCGGCCTGTTCGTGGTGGTGCCGCACTACGCGACCATCGCGGTCGGCTGGCTGGTCGGTCACGAACTGACCGTGGACATGGTGCTCTTTCACGCGGTGGACGGCGTGATCAAAATCGCCATCTTCCTCGCTTACGTCTGGGGCATCAGCTTCATGCCCGACATCCGCCGCGTCTTCGAATACCACGGCGCGGAGCACAAGACGATCTTCGCCTTCGACGACGGCAAGGAACTGACGCTGGAAAACGTGCGCCCCTACACCACGTTCCATCCGCGCTGCGGCACCAGCTTCATCATCATCGTGCTGCTGGCGAGCATTCTGTTGTTCTCGCTGGCCTTCCCGATTCTGCCCAAGTTCGAAGGGCTGCCCAAGCTTGCGCGCAACTTCGTGTTCATCCTGATCAAGCTGCCGCTCTTGCTGCCGATCGCCGGCATCTCCTACGAGCTGATCAAGCTGGCCGGCAAATACCGTCGCAATCCGCTGTTGAAACTCGCGGTGCTGCCCGGCCTGCTCACCCAGCGCATCACCACCCGGCCGCCGTCGGACGAGATGCTCGAGGTCGCCATACTCAGCCTGAAAAAATGCCTCTGGCGCGAGCAGAAGGTGCGCGAGGGCGTCGCCACCGAGGAAAGCGAAATCACCTACCCCGATTTCGCCACGGCCGTCGCCGAACTGGGCACGCCGGAATTTCTCTTCAAAGGCGGGGCCTGCGATGTTCAGTAAGCTCGCCGAAGTCGAAGCGCGCTACGAAGAGCTATCCAAACTCCTTGCCGATCCCGAGGTGTACGGCGACAACGCCCGTTACGCCAAGCTCAACAAAGAGCGCATCGGCATGGAAGAGATCGTCGAGAATTACCGCGTCTACCAGAAAATGGAAGCCGATTTCAACGGCGCCAAGGAATTGCTCGAGGCCGAGGACGATCCGGAAATGCGCGAGATGGCCAAACTCGAATTGGACGAGCTCGAGGAAAAACTCGCCGCGCTGACCGACACACTGAAGATCCTGCTCTTGCCCAAGGATCCCTACGACGACAAAAACATCCTGCTGGAAATTCGCGCCGGCACCGGCGGCGAGGAAGCCGCGTTGTTCGCCGGCGATCTGTTCCGTATGTACAACCGCTACGCCGAGCTGCACGGCTGGAAGGTCGAACTGCTTTCGAGCCACTCCACCGAACTGGGCGGTTTCAAGGAAGTGATCTGCGGCATCAAAGGCTCCGGCGTGTACAGCCGATTGAAATTCGAATCGGGCGTGCATCGCGTGCAGCGCGTGCCCGACACTGAAACGCAGGGCCGCATTCACACCAGCGCGGTGACCGTGGCGATTCTCCCCGAGCCCGACGAGGTCGAGCTGACGATTCCGGAAAAGGATCTGCGCTTCGACGTGTACCGTTCCAGCGGCCCCGGCGGCCAGAGCGTCAACACGACCGACAGCGCGGTGCGCGTCACGCACCTGCCCACGAATCTGGTCGTCACCTGCCAGGACGAAAAATCGCAGCACAAGAACAAAGCCAAGGCCTTGCTCATTCTCAAGGCCCGCTTGCTGGACAAAATGCGCACGGAACAGGAAGAAAAACTCAGCGCCGAACGCCGCGCGCAGGTCGGCTCGGGCGACCGCTCCGAGCGCATCCGCACCTACAACTTCCCGCAAAATCGGATATCGGACCATCGCATCAACCTGACGATCTACAAACTCGGCTTGGTGCTGGAGGGCGAACTGGATCAAGTAATTGATCCATTGATAACCCATTTTCAGGCCGAAGCGCTCAAGGGAGCCGAAGTCGGCGACTGACGAGCTTGCGCAACCCCCGTGTATCGTGATTATAGTAACCAATAGTCTTCTCGACCCCGGCGTATGGGGAGAGAAAGGAGATAACAAATGGCGAAAGAACACAACGAACAATTGTACAAAGTGCGGCACAGTCTGTCGCACGTGCTCGCGGCGGCGGTGAAAGAGTTGTATCCCGAAGCGCAACTGGGCATCGGGCCGCCGGTGGACAACGGTTTCTACTACGACTTCGTCTTCCCGACGCCGATCAGCGCCGAGGACCTGCCGAAGATCGAAAAGAAAATGAAGCACCTGGTCAAGCAGAACATCGCCTTCGAGCGTTATGAACTGCCGGGCGAGGAAGCGCTGCAAAAGCTCAACGACGACAACGAGCCCTACAAGATCGAGATGTGCAACGAGTACCTCGCGGCCGGCGAAGCGATCAGCTTCTACAAGTCGGGCGCCTTTACCGACATGTGCGAGGGTCCGCACATCGTCAACACCAACGAGATCCCCAAGAGCGCCTTCGAGCTCGACAGCGTGGCCGGCGCGTACTGGCGCGGCGACGAAAAGAACATCATGATGACCCGCATCTACGGCCTGGCCTTCGCCGGCAAGGAAGAACTCGACGCCTACAAAAAACGGCGCGAGCTGGCCCAGGAACGCGATCACCGCAAGCTGGGCAAGCAGTTGCAGATCTTCCACATCGCCGATGAAGTCGGCAAAGGCCTGCCCCTGTGGCTGCCCAACGGCGGCATCCTGCGCCACGAGCTGGAGAAGCTCGCCTACGAAGCCGAGTTCAAACACGGCTACAAACAGGTGAACACGCCGCACATCACCCGCGGCCAGCTCTACGAAATCAGCGGGCACCTGAAGCACTACAAGGAGTCGCTGTATCCGCCGATGCACTTCGACGACGAAGACTACTACATGAAGCCGATGAACTGCCCGCACCATCATTTGATTTACCGCGAGGTCGTGCGCTCCTACCGCGACCTGCCGCTGCGCCTGACCGAATACGGCAGCGTCTACCGCTACGAAAAATCGGGCGAGCTCGCCGGTCTGCTGCGCGTGCGCGGCATGACCATGAACGACGCGCACATCTACACCGACGAGGAGCACCTGAGTTCCGAGCTGCTCAAGGTCATGGAACTACACAAGTACTATTACGAACTGTTCGGCCTCGACGACTTCTGGATGCGCCTGTCGATTCACGACGTCAACAAAGACAAGTTCGTCGACAACGTCGAACTGTGGGAACACACGATCAAACTGATGCGCTCCATGCTCAAGGAATTCGGCATGGACTACGAAGAGGTCGCCGGCGAAGCGGCGTTCTACGGCCCGAAGATCGACTTCCAGATCACCAACGTCATCGGCCGCGAGGAAACCGCCTCGACCAACCAGCTCGACTTCACCAGCGCGCAACGCTTCAACCTGGTTTACATCGACCGCGACGGCAAGGAGCAGCGGCCCTACATCATCCACCGCGCGCCGCTGGGCACGCACGAACGGTTCATCAGCTTCTTGATCGAGCATTACGGCGGCGCGTTCCCGACCTGGCTCGCGCCGGTGCAGGCGCTGATCGTGCCGGTCGCGCCGGAGCTCAACGAATACGCCGCCAAGCTGCGCGACGAGCTGTTCGACAAGATGGTCCGCGTCGAGGTCGACGACTCCGCCGATTCGTTCAACAAGAAGATCCGCAACGCGGCCACATCCAAGGCGCCCAATGTGCTGATCGTCGGTCGGCGCGAAGCCGAGGAGGGGCAGATCACGCACCGCCGCTACGGCGTGCAGGATCAGCAGACCATGCCCTTCGCGCAGTTCGTCGCTTGGATCGAGGACGAGATCAAATACCGCCGCAACTCGCGGCCGCTCAATCCGCTGGACAAAGCGTAAGCGCGTAAGCGATTAAATGAAAAAGGACCGTCGCCATGACGGTCCTTTTTTTGTGAGGTCGCACACGGCCCGGGAAAGACGTTGTCGGAAATTAAAATGAAAAAGGACCGTCCATCGGACGGCCCTTTTGATTGGTGGCAGTGAAGGGACTTGAACCCCTGACGCAGCGGATATGAGCCGCTTGCTCTACCGACTGAGCTACACTGCCAAACCAGCGGACCACTGATTCTAGTGAAAGAAATCCCGCTGTCAAGTCATATCATTGGGTTTTTGCGGCGGGGTTGGCAAGGCGCGCGATCACGCTACAATGCAAGCCCAACAGCGAGGATGACCGATGCGTTTTCTGTTCCTGCAAAATATCTGGCGGGAATACTTCGGCGTGATGCATGTCGGCGCGGCCCTGCGCGCGGCCGGGCACGAGGTCGAGGTGCGCGTGGCGCCCGACGCGCGCCGCGCCCTCTCGGCGGTGGCGACGTTGCAGCCCGACGTCGTCGGCTTTTCCTTCACCAACTGCGAGCAGCAATACGTGCTGGACGCCGCCGCGATGATCAAACGCGTGGCGCCGCACATCACGATCCTCGCCGGCGGCGCGCATCCGTCATTGCATCCGGAACTCGCCCGGCGCGCAGGCATCGACATCGTCTGCCGCGGCGAGGGCGACGCGGCGATCGTCGAACTGGCCGACCGTCTGCAACGCGGCGTTTCGTACCACGACGTGCGCAACCTCGCTTTCACCGTCGACGGCGAACTGGTCGTCAATCCGGCGCGGCCGTTGCTCGAAGAACTCGATCGTCTGCCCCTGCCCTGGCGCGAAGGCTACTATCGCTATAAATTTCTGCGCGACAACCCGGTGAAGTTTTTCTTCACCTCGCGTGGCTGCCCGTTCAGTTGCAATTTCTGCTTCAACAGCGCGCTGCGCGAATTGGCGCCCAACCGGAAAAAGTACGTGCGCCACTTCAGCCCCGAGTGGGTGCTCGACGATCTGACCGCCGTGCGCGATCGCTGGCCGATGAAAATCGTCCGTTTCGAGGACGACGTGTTCACCCTCGACCGCGACTGGCTCGAACGCTTGCTGACGCAATACACGCGGCGCATCGGCCTGCCCTACATCTGCTACGTACGCGCCGGCATCGACGAGGAGACGATTCGCCTGCTCGCCCAGACCGGCTGTCGCACCGTGCTGTTCGGCATCGAAACCGGCGACGAGAAACGGCGCAACGGTATGCTGAAAAAGGGTGTGACCAACGAGCAGATCGTCGCCACCGCCGCATTGTTGCACAAGCACCGGCTGCATTTTTTCACCACCAACATTCTCGCCCTGCCCCACGAAACGTGGGACGACGCGCTGACCACACTGCGCCTGAATCAGCAAATTCGCGTGCCCGACGCGTGGTGCAGCATTTTTCAGCCCTACGCCGGTCTGCCGCTCACCGAGCGCGCCGTCGCCGAGGGTTTGCTGCCGCGCGTCGACGACGACACGGTGGGCACCAACACCTTCGCCGCGAATGCTTTGTTGAATCCCGACGCCGAGCGCATCTTCAATCTGCATAAATTTTTCTACCCGCTCGCGCGCTGGCCGCGTCTGGAAAAGTACTTGCTCCCTCTGACCAAACTCCGGCCCAACCGGCTGTTTCATTACCTGTGGCTGGTGTTTTACGTCTACAGCTACCGCCAGCATACCGGCGTTTCCTGGCGACGGATCGCCGTTGAAGGGATGCACTGGTTCCGGCAATTTCTTTCGACCATGGGGCCGCAGCGGTGAGCGATTATTTCGAGGATCGTCCGGAGTTTCTGGCCCACATGGCGGCCGACCCGCCGCTGCCGCGCGTCGTGCAACTGGAGCTGACCGCCGAGTGCAACCTGCGGTGCGTGTTTTGCCCGCTGCACAGCGAAAGAGCGCGCAAGCGGGCGGCGCACGAGCGGCGCATCACGCTCGACGATCTGCGCACCCACCTGCATCCTCTTTTGTCCAATGCCTACGAGGTCGAGCTGACGGGCTTCGGCGAAATTTTTTGCCATCCGCAATTGCTCGCCGCTTTGCGCCATTTCAAATCGTTGGGGCTGACGGTCAACGCCACGTCCAACGGCACGCTGTGGCGGGCCGAACAACTGCAACAGATCGTTGACGAGCAATTGATCGATCTGCTTTGCGTTTCGCTCGACGCGGGCGCAGCGGACACCTATGCGCGCCTGCGCGTTGGCGGCGACTTCGCGCGCGTGGTCGCCAATCTGCGCGCGCTGGCCGAGGCGAAGATGAAACGCAACGCCGCCAAACCGGAACTGCGCCTGAGCTTCCTGTCGATGAAAGACAACCTCGGCGAGTTGCCGGCGGTCATCGAATTGGCGCGCGAAGTCGGCGCGAGCGAGGTGATCATCCAAGGCTTGTGCGAAAACGAAGCGATGCGCGGGCGCGGCACAGCCTATGAACAAAGCGAAAAGCAAACCTTCGCTGAGGCCGCCGCGTGCGCGCGGCGCGCCGGCGTGCGCCTGGAGTTGTGGTACCAGAGCCAGCCCACCGTCGCCGAAACCGACGCTGTGACGCGCGTACAGCTCACCGGCCCGCAAACGGCCGGGCGGCCGCTGATCAAAGATTGCCCGTACCCCTGGGAGCGCGTGTTCGTCAAATCGAATCTGGACGTGCAGGTCTGCGCCACGCTCTGGGAAAAGCTGGTCATGGGCAATCTGCGCCGGCAGACGATCGAGGAAATATGGCGCGGCGACGGCTACCGCGCGTTGCGGCGCGCGCTGGCCTCGCCCCACCCAGCGCCGGAATGTCTCTCATGCAACACCAAGCCGTGGCGGGAGCCGCTGCTCGACGAGGAAATGCTCGACCGGCGCGACTTCGGCGAAACGCTGCATCATCAACTGGGCCAGGGCTTTTACGGCGCCGAGCGCGACGGGCACGGCCGGAGCTTTCGCTGGACGACCGCCCGCGGCGCCTTCTATCTGCGCAACACGCACCGGCCGTTTCTCGATATCGAGATGGTCATGCATCCGCGCATGAAACCGACGCCGCTGCGCCTGCTGATCAACGGCATGGAAATTACCCGCCTGCGCAGCAACCGCCTCGGCGAACCGCCGTTGCGCTTCGCCCTGCCCGCGTTGGCCGACGAAGTACTATGCATCGAACTGATCGTCGACGAGCCGTGCATGCCCACGCAGGTCGGCGATGGCGAATCGCGCCGTCCGCTGGGCGCGCAACTATTCCATGCACGCCTGAGCGGCGATGCCTCGGTGCTGAGCGACCGCTTGCGCGTCGGCAAAAATTGCGAGACGCACCTCGGGCACGGATTCTTTTCACCCGAAGAAGGCAATGAAAAGTTGCGCTGGACGGGCGAGCGCGCGAGTTTCGTCATCGCCGGCGGGCATGGCGAGCATCTGGAAATCGAACTTTGGACGCCCGGCGCGCCGCGCAACCAGCAGGTGGACGTGTTCATCGACGGCCAACATCGCGAGCGTATCGACATGCCCGCCCGCCCCGGCCGCCGCATCGCGCGCGTGCCGCTGGGTGCAGCGCGACCGTGGCATCTGGTGACGCTCGATTGCCAAAGCCTGTACGCGCCGGGCAACGGCGACACGCGCCTGCTGGGCGTGATGTTCGCGGGGGCGCGCAGATCGGAAGAGCACACGTCTGAACTCCAGTCACCGAATACGATCT
>CALBTQ010000591.1 GCA_937967875.1 uncultured Pseudomonadota bacterium | reverse complement strand
GATCGTATTCGGTGACTGGAGTTCAGACGTGTGCTCTTCCGATCTACGCGCTCATGCCGGCCGGCAATATGGTCCGCGACAACCGCGTGATCTACGTGCATCCGCAAGCGGACCTGCACATCGCCATCGCCCCGGGCAAAAAAATCTACCGCCCCGGTGAGGACGCGCGCATCGACTTCGCGATCACCGACGACAAGGGACATCCGGTCGCGGCGGCGCTGGGCGTGACGATCGTCGACGAAGCGGTGTTCGCGCTGCAGGACATGCAACCCGGCCTGGAGAAAATCTTCTTCACCCTCGAACGCGAGCTGATGCAGCCGCGCTACGAGTTCCACTCCTTCACGCCCGAGCAGATCGTGCTGGATCCGGCGGTCGATAAGGTCAAGGAACGCGGCTGGCAGGCAATGCTCGCCGCCGTCGAACCGTTGGTCGTCGTGCCCATCGACCGCCGTCAGGCCGTCGACGAAGGGGCGGAAATCCGCGCCAAGCTGGAAGGCAAAGTCCGCGCCGACATGAAAACCCTGGAGAAAAAACTCAAAAAGGTCGAGGGCAACCTGAACAAGCTCAACCAGAAAGATCTGCTGGACCCGTGGTCCACGCCCTACCGTGTAAGCGGCTATTACAATAACATGATTTACCGCCTCGTCTCCGCCGGTCCCGACCGCGCCTTCAACACGCGCGACGACCTGGCCATCGACAATCCCGAGTACATCAAAGAGATCAAAACCAGACAAGAACGCATGCGTGGATTCGGCGGCGGCGCCTTGCGCGGGGCTGCCGAGCAAAACGACATGGTCTTCGCCGAAGAAGCCGGCGCGCCGATTCCGCCTCCCAAGCCCAAAGAAGCGGCCAAGCCTAGCACAGTGGTCGCCGACGAAGACGGCGGTGAAGGCCAGGCGGTGCGCGTGCGCGAATACTTCCCCGAGACGCTGTACGTCAATCCGGCCCTGATCACCGACGCGCAGGGCAAGGCGCACATCGAGCTGCCCATGGCCGATTCGATCACCACCTGGCGCATCGCCGCGCAGGCGGTGAGCGCCGGCGGTCTGTTGGGCAGCGGCGCCGGCCCGGTGGTCGTGTTCCAGGACTTCTTCGTCGACATCAACTTCCCGGTCGCGCTGACGCGCAACGACTCGGTGAAGGTGCCCATCGCGTTGTACAACTACCTGCCTCAGGCGCAGACGATCAAACTGAAGATCGAGGACGACGACTGGTACGAGCTGGTCGAAGGCGACAAGGAACGCAGCGTCAAACTGGGCCCGAACGAAGTGAAGGCCGAGTACATTCACGTCAAGGCCAAGCGGGTCGGCGAGCACAAGCTGACGGTCTACGCTTACGGCAGCAAGCAGAACGACGCCGTGCGCCGCGCAGTGCGCGTCGAGCCCGACGGCAAACTGTTCGAGCACAACGTCTCCGAGCAACTCACCGCCGAGGCCAAGCACACGGTGCATTTCCCGGCCGAGGCGATCGAGGGCGCCAATCAGCTCTTCGTGAAAATCTACCCCGGCTTGATGAGCCAGGTGGTCGAAGGCCTCGACAACATCTTCCGGATGCCCGGCGGCTGTTTCGAGCAAACCAGCTCGACGACCTACCCCAACGTAATGGTGCTCGATTACATGAAAGCCACCAAGCAGATCAGCCCCGAGTTGCAAATGAAAGCCGAGGGCTTCATCAATCAGGGCTACCAGCGCCTGGTGACCTTCGAGGTGCCCGGCGGCGGCTTCGAATGGTTCGGCCGCGCGCCCGCGCACATCATTCTCACCGCCTACGGCCTGATGGAATTTTACGACATGAGCAAGGTCTACGAGGTCGATCCGGCGTTGATCAAACGCACGCAGAATTGGCTGGCCGGCAAGCAGAAGGACGACGGTTCGTGGGAGCCCAACCAGCAGTACCTGGATCGCGTCGCGGCCGCCTTCGGCAAGAGTGTGCTGCGCAACACGGCCTACGTGAGTTGGGCGCTGGCGCGCACCGGCTACGACGGCAACGCGCTGGACAAGGGCATCAATTACCTGAAGGGCCACTACCAGGAAGCGACCGACGCCTACACCCTCGCGCTGATCGCCAACGCGCTGGCCGTGGTCGATAAGGAAAGCGCCTCGCTGCAGCAGGTCTTCACCAAACTCAACGAGATGCGCAAGGACGATGAAGACATGACCTATTGGTCGCAGGACGGTCCGACCGCCGTCCAGGCCAACGGCAAGAGCGCCGACATCGAAACCACCGCGCTGGTGGCGCAGGCGCTGCTCACGGCCAAGCGACAGGCCGACGTGGTCAACCGCGTGGTGAAATTCCTCATCAAAAGCAAAGACAGCTTCGGCACCTACTATTCGACGCAGGCGACGGTCTACGCGATGCAGGTGTTCCTCGCGGTGGCGCGCGGCGGCGGCAGCGAGGCCGACGGCGAAGCGCAGGTGACCGTCAACGGGCAATTGGCCGGCGGCTTCAAGATCACGCCGGAAAACAGCGACGTGCTGCGACTCATCGACGCGACGTCGTTGATCAAAAACGGCGCGAACGAGATCGTCATCAGCTTCGCCGGCCGCGGCAGCGTGATGTACCAGGTGGTCGACCGGCATTACATCCAGTGGAGCCAACTGCGCGAAGAGCGCCAGCAGATCGAGCCGATCACCATCGACGTCGCCTACGACAAAACGCAACTGGCGGTCAACGACGAGGTGACCTGCACGGTGACGGTGGAAAACAAGATGCGCGGCGAATTCGGCATGGTCGTGGTCGATGTCGGCGTGCCGCCCGGCTTCTCGCCCAAGACCGAGACGTTGGAGCAACTGGTCGCCGCCAAGACAATCAGCAAGTTCTCGACCACCGCACGGCAGGTGACCTTCTACCTGGACAAGCTCGAACAGGGCAAGGCGCTCAAGCTCGCGTTCAAGATGCAGGCGATGTTCCCGATGCACGCCGTCGCGCCGCAGGCGAAGGTGTACAACTACTACGATCCGGACACCAACGCGATCGCCGCGCCGGTCGAGTTGGAAGTCAAGTAAGCGGAGAAAACCTAAACCAAGGGCGGGCTATGATGGCTCGCCCTTTTTGCTTTAATCGGTCCCCTTCACTATAATCGCTCCACCTTGATTTTCTTGCGGGTGTTTTCATGAAACGGTCGTTTATTCCAGCGTGGTGGTGGGCGTTCGTTTTGCTCGTCATCCTGTGCGCCTGTCAAACCGACGACGATGACGACGACGGCACGAGTGACGACGATACGCTCGACGACGATGACGACGACGACGATACAGGCGACGACGACTCGCCCGAGCCGCTGTACGCCGCCGCGGGGCACGTCGTCCTCACGCCGACCGCCGCGAATCACCCGGAGCAGATTTACCTCGGCGGCGTTTTCCCTTCGCGATTGGGAACCGGCGTGCACGACGATCTGCTCGGTTCGGCGTTGGCACTGCAGCAAGGCGAAACGACCATCGTAGTGGTCAGTCTCGATTTCCTTGCCTTCACGCGCACGCGTATTCGCGAGATTCAGGAACGCCTCGCCGCGCACGGACTGGAAAAGGAGAACATTCTCATCGCCTCGACGCACACGCACGAGGCGCCCGACACCCTGGGCGTGTTCGGTCCGAATGTGCTGACCAGCGGCGTTTCGCCGACCTACATCGCCTTCGTGCAGGACGCGGTGGTGAATCTGGCGCTCGAGGTCGTCGGCCGGCTCGAACCGGTGAGCATGATCGCGGGCAAGGCGCTCATCGACGATCCGCTGTCCAACGAGCCGACGCTCGCGGCCGATCTGCGCTATCCGCATCTGTCGGTCGACCATCTGGCCTACGCGCGCTTCGACAGCGCCGCCGGGCAGACGGTCGCCACGCTGGTCAACTGGCACACGCACCCCGAGGTGATGATCGAATCGACCCTGGTCAGCGCCGATTTCCCGCAGTGGTTGCGGCAGCGCGTCGAAGAAAAACTCGGCGGCGCCTGCGTGTATGTTTCCGGCGCGCTCGGCGGCCTGATTACGCCGACCGGCGTCGATGTGCCGGCGCGCGACGAAAACGGCGATCCGCTATCCGGACCCGGCGGCGAGCCGCTTTATTATCGCGAAGGAACGTGGGACAAAGCGCGCAGCCTAGGCTTCGTGCTGGCCGACTATGCGCTGGCCGACATGACCGCGCGCCAACCGGTGGACGAGCCGCGCTTGCGCGCCGTCGTGCGCGAAATGCTGCTGCCGGTGACCAATCCGATCATGCTGCTGGCCTTTTACAGCGGCTTGCTGGAATTCGACCGGGCCGACGTGGTGACCGATCAACCGGAACTGTGCGGCTTCTTCGGCTGCACCAGCGAGCGCATCGCCGTGGTCGAAATCGGTCCGGTCGGGATCACCACTTCGCCGGGCGAAACCTTCCCTGAAACCTACCTGGGACGCGAGGAATCGACCGTCGATTTCGAAGCGCCCTGGGGACCGTTCACCTTCCCGGCGATGGACGGCATCCTGGCGCACCTGGACGCCGAAGTGCCCATGCACATGGCCGAATGCGGCAACGAAGTGGGCTATCTGATTCCGCGCTCCGATTTTCATCCGCGCAGGCACCCGGATTATTACGAAGAGGATTTGTATTTCGGCAAGGATACCGAAACGATCTACCGCGCCGCGATGATCGACCTGCTCGATTCGCTGCGCTGATTCACCGCTTGCGCCGCTCGTACCAACGATGCAGGCGATACAACAAGGACATTTGCTCGCCGATCGCGTTGTGCGGGCACGCTTCATGACAGCAGAAACACTCGATGCACAGCGATGCGTCGATGATCGCCCGGTCCACGCCCATGGCGATCGCGCCCACCGGGCACATGCGCTCGCACGCACCGCACACTTGGCATTTGTCGGCCAGAATCAGCGGGCGGATCGTCCACAGGCGAAACAGCAGCTTCATGAACAGCGGCGGCGGCGACGTCACCGCGCGCGGCGGCCATTTGAAAGGCACGCGCACCTGCTGGATCGGCGGCCCGTCGATGGCGATCTTCGCGATGTCCGTCTCGCCCAAGCCCTGCTCGCCGGCGATGCGCACGTGCGGCACGTTCATGCGCGCGTAATCGACGCAATGCAGCGCCACCATGTCCAACGCCGGCGCGTCGGTCGAGGCGAGAATCAGCCCGAGCGTGCGCGGATCGCCCTCGCCCGGCCCGCGACCTTCCATACCCACAATGCCGTCCATCACCGTCAGTTCCGGCACACGCAGACGGAAGATGTCGACCAGGCTTTGTGAAAACGGCTCCAGGTGACTCAGGTGATGGCTGCGCTTGCGGTCGCGGCTGGCGACGACGCCGAACCAGTTTTTGATTGCGCCGGTGTACAGCGCCTGCACATGCGACTTGAGTTTGGGCGCATTGATGACCACCTCGGCGTCCAGCACCTCGTTGGCCGCCAGCAGGTGGTTGAGCTTGAGCGGATCGGCCAGGGTCACTTCGCGATACCCCGCACGCGAAAACGGCGCCATGCGCGCGCCTTCCTCGCGACAGACCGCCGCGTTGCCGCTGGCCTCGAACGCCTCTTCCGGATTGTCCGACAGGTTCATGCCCGGCTGATCGCCCACGGCGATCTCCCGCGCGCCGGCCTCGCGGCACAAGCGCACCAGCGCCCGCGTCACCTCCGGGTGCGTGCACACGGCGCGCTCGGGCGGCAGGGCGTTGAGCAGATTGAGTTTGATCAACACCGCTTTGCCGCCGACCAGGGCCGGCAGATCGCACGCGGCGTTCACCGCTTCGGCCACCGCGGCATACACCCGGCTCGGCTCATAATCGCCGCAGGGGCGCAGCGCGACTTTGCTCGTCATCGTGTCTCCCGGTTTTCGGTCACTGTTGCGGCATTTGCCCGGCCCGTCAAGCGAGCATGGATAGAGGATTGTCCCACTATTTAAGTTTGATTAGTATTGAGCGGCAAAATCAAACGGGACTTGTTCTTCATCAGGAATCATTGCGGGGAGAAATCCTATGAAATCTAAGATCGCGGTTCTTGTGATCCTGCTGTCGCTCCTGACCGCCGGTACGGCGCTGGCGCAGTATTGCCAGGTCGGCTGGCGCACCACCCTTGCCGAATTCACCGGCTCGCGCTATCGCGGCGGCGGCGGCGTTTATCTGGATAAAGTATACATCTGGGGCGGCATGAGCGCCTTCGGCGTCTATCGCAACGACGTGCAGGTTTACGATCCGGCCACCAATTCCTGGTCGTACGGCGCAAACATGCCCGCAGCGAAATCGAACTTCGGTTACGCCATCGTCGACGGCATCGCCTATGCGGTCGCGGGCTATTACGACGAAACCGTGCTGACCAGCGTGTACGCCTACGACATTCTCGCCGACTCCTGGACCACCGTCGCCGATTACCCGGAACAACTCGCCGGCGTGATGTGCGCCGACGGTCAGGACGGCAACCTGTACTGCTTCGGCGGCAACTTCGACTCCACGACGCCCAAGTCGACCTATCGCTATGAACCGGGCGCCGACACCTGGACCAAAATGCGCAACATGCCCAACTGGATGCTCTACGGCGCGACCGCCACGCTCGACGGAAAAATCTACCTGATGGGCGGCTGGCAACACGAGGGCCTGTACATCTACGACGTCGCCAACGACACCTGGTCGACCAAACACGGTCCCACCGACGAACGCACCGCCCCGGTGATGGTCGCCGCGGCCAACATTTTGTGGGCGGCCGGCGGCGGCTACGAATGGGCCGCCTACGACTACTGGGACATCCGCTGGGACGCCGCCGACGGCTGGTACCTGGCGGGCACGGAAATGCCCTACTCGCGCATTTACGCAGCCGGCGGCCACATCCCCGGTCAGGGCATGTACGTGCTGGGCGGCGCCGATTACGAGCAGTACACCGACACCACCAATTTCCTCTGGCAGATGTGCGCGCCGTTTATCGACCTGAGCGACGCGGTGGTCTATCAGCCGGGCGAGGCGATGACCATCAACGGCCTGGATTTCACCACCGACGCGGTCGGCTACCTGTATGACGACACCAAACGGCTCTATGCGCTGGACGATTCGGCCGCGCAAAGCAAATATGAAGTCACCGGCGTCGTGCCCGAGGACATGGAAGAAGGCTTGTACGGCATGTCGGTCGAAGCCTTCGACGCGCGCAACGCCACGCGCGACGACGCGATCCTTATTCGCGTTTGCAACAGCCAAGAGCATGTGGTCGACACCGGCGCGGCCGACGGCGGCATCGTCCTGGCCACCGAAGACAATGTGGCTGCGCAGGGCTTTGCGCTGCCGAGCGATCCCTCACGCTTGCTGGCCGTGCGTTACCGCATTCTGCTCGACAAAGAGCGGCACAATCCTGTGCGGCTGGTGGTCTACCACAACAGCTCGACCAAGGGCGAACCGACCGGTCAACCGATCTATCGCAGCGATCCGCTGGCCCTGGGCGCGGCCGGGCAGTGGCATACGATCTTCGTGCACGACACCGCGCTGGCCGATGAAATCTTCCACGGCGGCGAAGTGTTCGTCGGCTTCGAAGCGACGATGGACGGCAACGGCCCGACACTCGCGACCGACGCGACGGCCGCCCCCACCGGTCACGCGTGGTACTACGACGGCGCCTGGTATCCCATGGGCGGCGGCTACCTGTTGCGCGCGACGGTCGAATCCGGCTGCGAAATCGGCGGCGATTTTTACAGCGCCGGTCAGGCCGATCCGACCAACGCGTGTCAGTACTGCGACCCGGCGGTGAGCCTGAGCGCCTGGCAATCGCGTGAGGACGGCTTTAGCTGCGACGACGAACTGTACTGCAACGGCGCGGATGTGTGCGACGCCGGCGAATGCGTGCACGACGGCACGCCCTGCGAGCAGGACGGCGCCTTCTGCAACGGCGAGGAAACCTGCGACGAGGAAGAGGACGAATGCTACTCGCCCGGCGATCCCTGCACCGAAGAGCAGACCTGCGACGAGGAAAACGACCAGTGCCTCGATCCGCTCGACGACGACACCGTCGACGACGACGTTACCGACGACGATGATGACGATGACGATGATGATGACACGACGCCCGCCGGCGACGATGATGACGACAATGACGACGACGGGTGCGGCTGCTGATTACTAAAACAACCCGATTCTTGCACCGATAAAAGGGGCCGCGCCAATAAGGGCGGCCCTTTGCATTGCCGTTGCGCGAACGCGCCCGCGTTGACACCCCCCGGCCCCGCTGCTA
>CALBTQ010000590.1 GCA_937967875.1 uncultured Pseudomonadota bacterium | reverse complement strand
TACGGCGACCACCGAGATCTACCTTCTTTCCCTACACGACGCTCTTCCGATCTGCCGAAACCGCCAAAACCATAGGCCAGGCCGGAGGACGGATCGTGAATCCAACTGGTTGCTTCAAGTCCGGTTATTGTGGCGCCGGAGTCCCAGGCGTCGGTATCCGGGTCGTAAACCAATGTTTGTCCGTTGGGGGATAAGGAGCTGTCCAAGAAGGTCATAATGTAGATTTTCCCCTCGTAAACGAAACCGCCGGCGCGCACGATACCGTTGGGAGCGTCGGATCCCAAAGACCAACTGTCGGCAAAAATGTCATAGATGCGAACCTTGGCGTTTGCGGTGAAAGGTGAATTGGATACGCCGCCGATTACATAGATCTTACCGTCGATGTAATAGGCGAAATTTGTGGTTGCCGGTGTTTCCGGCATGGTGGACGTCATGGTGACCCACGCGGCCGAAGCCAATGAAGCAAAAAGCAATGGAAGAATCAGAAATGCGCATAAGATAGAAAATCTTTTCATTTTTCTCTCCTTTTTTCCAGAGCATAGATTTCCCCAATTTTTTCAAAATAATTCGTGTTTGTCAATTTAATTGGCAAGAGCTCTCTATTAATAAACCAGGAATGTCCTTGTATTGGGAGGTCTCTTTAATTAATAATGTTCGCCTAATTGAGATCTGATAACTGCTTGGTAAGGATGCAATCATGGAACATATCTCCGAAAAAGACAAACAAATGGCCCAAAAGTGCGTTGAATGCCCGGTTTGCTCGAAAGCGCGCGTCAAACAGCGCGGCTTCGCGTTCTGGTTCGTCAAGACGATCGAAGGCGGTTTGTGCCCCTACTGCCAGGCGTACGAACGCGTCTACGGACGCAAGGCGCACGAGCCCAATACCGAGATCAATCAGCCGATCGCAAACCAATAAAACGGTCGTTTTCCGGGATATTTTTGCCCGAAATCGACGCGTTTTCGGTCGGTTGTCCATATTGGCAATAAGGACCCTATCTGTTGCGGTGCGTCATAAAATTTTCCACAACATCTTGTTTTTTTCCCTTGACACGTCCTGTAGGGTTTACTAGTATCCATAACTGCCCGGATGACTAAAACTACTTTTCAATTTTCTTTGAAATTCAACAGGCTAGCTCGAAGGAGTTAAAGCGGATTCTCAGGGAATGCAGGTCGTGAGGATCCCCTGTTGTTGGAACCATTTTTCAGGCACGATTGGGGGAGTTGTCAGGGCGCTGGAAGGACGGCGTTAATTGCCGTTTTTCCGGTCCGAAAGGGGGAGTTTTCTTTTCGGACCGCAGTAAGGGCTTGGGTCAACCAATTCGACGCGACAGGATGGCAACTCGATGATACGCTCAATTCGGAAACGAGACGGGCGCGTTGTTCCTTTTGATCGGCAGAAGATCACCGAAGCGGTATACAAAGCGTTTCGGGCGACCGGCTCCAACGATCGTTCGCGCGCCGAACGGATCACCGACGAGGTGGCCGATCTGCTGAGCGTGCTCTACAAGGACAACCGCCTCCCGACCGTGGAAAATGTACAGGACCTGGTTGAAAAGGTCCTGATTCACAACAATCTGCCCACCATCGCCAAGCGCTACATCCTGTACCGCGACAAGCATGCGCAGATGCGCTCGACCAAAAAGATGATGGAAGACGCTGTCGACATGATCGACAGCTACATCCAGAAGCTTGACTGGCGCATCAACGAAAACTCGAACATGAGCTTCTCGCTGCAGGGACTCAACAACCACATCAGCAGTGCGGTGAGCGCGTCCTACTGGCTCGAGAAAATCTACACGCCCGACATTCGCACCTTGCACAACGACGGCGATTTCCACCTGCACGACCTGGGGCAGATCAGCGTGTACTGCTGCGGTTGGGACTTGCAAGATCTGCTCAGCCGCGGTTTCGGCGGCGTGTTCGGCAAGGTCGAATCGGCCCCGGCCAAGCACTTCCGCACCGCGTTGGGCCAGATCGTCAACTTCTTCTACACCCTGCAGGGCGAAAGCGCCGGTGCGCAAGCCTTCGCCAACTTCGACACTCTGTTGGCCCCGTTCATCCGCTACGACAAACTGGAATACGGCCAGGTCGTGCAGGCGATGCAGGAATTCCTGTTCAACGTGAACATTCCCACCCGCGTGGGTTTCCAGACGCCGTTCACCAACATCACCATGGATCTGACCTGCCCGGCGTACATGCGCGAGCAGCCGGTGGTGCTCGGCGGCAAGTACACCGAGGACGCCTACGGCGACTTCCAGCACGAAATGAACATGATCAATCGGGCGTTCTGCGAAGTGATGATGGCCGGCGACGCCAAGGGCCGCATCTTCACCTTCCCGATTCCGACCTACAACATTCACGACGCCTTCGATTGGGAAAACGAAGAACTCGACATCCTCTGGGAAATGACCAGCCGCTACGGCGTGCCGTACTTCGCCAACTTCATCAACTCCGACATGAAGCCCGAAGACGCGCGCTCGATGTGCTGCCGCCTGCGCCTGGACAACCGCGAACTGCGCGAACACCTCAACAAGCGCGGCGGCGGTTTGTTCGGCGCCAACCCGCTGACCGGCTCGATCGGCGTGGTTACGCTCAACATGCCGCGCATCGGCTACGAATCGGCCAACGAGGGCGACTGGTTCGGCCGCATCGACTACCTGATGAACATGGCCAAGGAGAGCCTGGAAACCAAGCGCCGCGTGCTCGAACAGTTCACGCAGGACGGCCTGTATCCCTACTGCCGCAACTACCTGCAGGGCGTCAAAGAGCGCGTGGGCGGTTACTGGGCCAGCCACTTCTCGACCATCGGTCTGATCGGCATGAACGAGGCCCTGGTCAATTTCATGGGCGTGAACATCGCCGACCCGATGGGCAAAGAACTGGCGATGGAAACGCTCAAGCACATGAACGAAAACCTCCTGCATTTCCAGGAGGAGACGGGCAATCTGTTCAACCTCGAAGCGACGCCGGGCGAGGGCACGACCTACCGCCTGGCCCGCCTCGATAAAAAGAAATATCCGGACATCTTCGCCCAGGGCGACCAGGAGCCGTACTACACCAACTCCACCGCCCTGCCGGTCAACTACACCGACGATCTGTTCCTCGCTCTGCAGCACCAGGACGACCTGCTGACGCTCTATACCGGCGGCACGGTGATGCATAGCTTCATCGGCGAACGGCTCGACGACATCGGCGCGACCAAAAAGCTTGTACGGCGCATCGCGGAAAACTTCCGCCTACCGTACTACTCGATCACGCCGACGTTCACCATCTGTCCGGAACATGGGTACATCGCCGGCGAACACTTCGAGTGCCCGTACTAAAAGGGCGCTCGCGGCGGGGAGGCCCCCCGTCGGTGCTCGCGGTTTGAAACACGATGATTACGATCGCGACAACGACCGTATGGTTCCCGCCGGGGGCGGGAGGCGGAAACGGCACATTCGCCTGTTGTCGATCGATCGTTGCGGATGCCCGCAATGCATCCGCGAACGGGGAGTAGGCGGTTGATTGCGCCGCCGCCTCGTTCGCCAGGCAACGAGGGCTGTGTATGCAACATTTTGTCACGGCGAACCGAATGCATTGAAAAATCGGTTTCGCGGGGAGGCTCTGATCATGGCATGCAAATGCAAGACTGAAGTGTACAGCAGGGTTGTCGGCTACTACCGTCCGGTGCAGCAGTGGAACAAAGGCAAGCAGGCCGAGTATCACGATCGCGTGCCGTTTAAGGTCCAGGGCGTGGCGTTCGCCAATGTCGGCGCGCTGGTCGCCGCGGAAGGTGAAAAACAACAGTCCATCAAGTCCGCGTAACCGGGACTATTCAAGCAGGCTCGCGCGCTCGAGACGAGAGAAGTATAAGTGCATATTGTCAGCGTCCAAGGCACTTCGCTGGTCGACTATCCGGGGAACATGGCCAGCGTCCTGTTCACCGGCGGTTGCGATTTCCGCTGCCCGAATTGCCAGAATCCCGATCTGATCACCGTCAACGAGCAGACCCTGCGTCTGGCCGAAGAGGACGTCATCGGCTTTCTCGTCCAGCGTAAATCGTGGATCGACGGCATCGTCGTCACCGGCGGCGAACCGTTGATCCACAGCGATCTGCCCGACTTCCTCAAGCGCCTCAAGGAAGCGGCCGGCCAGCCGATCAAGATCGACACCAACGGCCATCATCCCGACATGTTGCAGCGGCTGATCGACGAGAACTGCGTCGACTACGTCGCCATGGACATCAAATCCGATCCGGCGCGCTACAGCGAAGCCGCCGGCAAACTCGTCGACCTCGACCGCGTAATGCGCTCCATTGCCCTGCTCAAGGAAGGCCGCGTGAACTACGAGTTCCGCACCACGGTCGTGCCGCCCTTCGTCGACGAAACCGCCGTGCAGGCCATCGGTAAAATCATCGACGGCGCCGCCGTCTGGGCCTTCCAGCAGTTCTTCAACCGCGTCACCTTCAGCGCCGACTTCGCCGGCC
>CALBTQ010000589.1 GCA_937967875.1 uncultured Pseudomonadota bacterium | reverse complement strand
CGATATCGTATTCGGTGACTGGAGTTCAGACGTGTGCTCTTCCGATCTGATGTCGCGGGCCATCTCCGGGTACTGGCTGGAATAAGATATTTTGATGATCTGCGTTTTCTCGCCGACCTCGGCCACGCCCAGGTTGCCCTGCACCATGCGCACCGTGGCGTCGAAGGGCCGCTGCACGAACTTGAACCAGTCGCCCTTTTCGGCCTTCTCCAGCAGCACGTTGAACTGCGAGCCGTCGACGCTGAAGCCGTCGGCCAGCGTGCCCTCGCCGAGCTTGTCGCCCTTGTGCAGCACCTCGAAGCGGCCCTTGTCGTCGACGAACTCGACCGTCAGCGTCTGCCCGCGCTTCTCCTGCGCGAGGTTCACGTCGGCGAGATTCACCTCCAGGTCGCGCGTGTGCTCCAGCAGCATCACGTCCAGCCGCAGCTCGCGCACGACCGCCTCGGCGACGGTCCGGCTGCGGATGATCTCCATTTCGGCGGGCACCTGGTTGGTGCGCCCGAGCTGAATCAGATCGCCCAGGAGAATATTCTGCGTCTGTTCCTGTTTGATCTGCACGAGGCAGAACGCCTCGTAAATCGGCGTCATCAAAAACGTGTGCACGGTCACCGACAACAGCACGACCAGGAACGTGAGAATGGCGACGATGCGCCGCCGGTAGAGCACGCGCAGGTAATCCGAGAGGCCGACTTCGCTGGTACGATAACGCAAATCCATCGAGCTACCTGTCCATGAGAGAGTTGATGGACGCAGCGTCCACCACGATGCGGCTGAGGTTCGGCAACAACTGCGACAACACGCGGTCCCACTTGGTCAGACCGGCCGCGGGCACGAACACGATGTCGCCGCTTTGCAGGAAGGCGACGTCGGGCTTCATCCCGCGCAGCACCTCGTCGTAGTTGACCGTGTACACGCGCGGATTGGCCAGGTTGCCGCGGATGATCTTGATCGCGCGCTTGTAGGCGGTGGTTTCGTTAAAGCCGCCCGCCTCGGCGATCGCCTCGCCCAGCGTCAGGCGCGCCTTGCGCAGCGGCACGGCCCGCGCCTGGTTGACTTCACCGAGCACGTAAATTTTCGCGTCGTCCATGCTCGGCATGTAAATGATGTCGCCGTCGGCGAGGAAAATATTCTGGCTCACGTCGCCCTGTTGGAACAACGCGTAAAAGTCGATCGGCACCACGTTGCCGTGGCGGATCAGGTAGGCGCCGCCGAGGTTGGCTTTTTCCGTCGGGCCGCCGCTGACGGCCACGCCTTCGAGCACGTTGGTCGTCGCGGTCACCGCGTACATGCCCGGCTTGTTCACCTGGCCCATCACGTAATAGACCTTGCTGGCGTATTCGAGGATCTCGACGTCGACCTGCGGATTGCGCAGCACTTCACTCAGCTTTTCGGTGAGCAGCTTCTGCAGTTGGCCGACAGTCAGACCGGCCGCGTCGACCGTGCCCACGTGCATCACGAACAGTTTGCCGTCCGGCCGGATGCGCGTATCCTTGCTCAGGTCGGGGCGGTTCCACACGGTGAGGCGCAGCTTGTCTTCCGGTCCGAGTTGATAATCGCCGCGCCGCTGGCGGATGTCGTCGACCATGCCACGCACGCGTTCGCGCAGCGCCTGCTCGTCGGCCGGGCTGCTGTCGGCGTCCCACCATTGGTCGCCGGCGTCCGGGGTGGCGGGCGATTGGGTGGATTGCGCGGATTGGCATCCGCTGAGCACGACCACCAGCAACAATACCCACAGCGTCAGGGCCCGTGGATTCGTCAACGTTCCTCCTTTGGCGGCCTGCATGTCTTGAAATGCCTATGCTACCGATTTTTCCCGGTTTTGCAAAAGGATTATTCCGCCGTTGTCTTTTCGGCCGCCGGCCGGCGCTTGCCGAACAGCGCCACGGCCAGCACGCCGATCATGTACAACATGATCAGCGGAATCGCCAGGCCGATCTGCGTGGCCACGTCCGGCGGCGTCAAAATCGCGGCGACGATGAAAATCACCACCACCGCCCAGCGGAATCCCCGCAACAATCCGCGCCAGGTCACCAACCCGACGCGCCCGAGAAAAAACATCACCAACGGCAATTGAAACGCTGTGCCGAAGGCGATGATCAGCTTGGTCGAAAAGGAAAAATATTCGCGGATGCTGATCAACGCTTTGAGCGACTCCCCCTGATAATTTTCGATCAAAAAACTCAGGCCCAGCGGAAAGATCTTAAAATAACCGAACGCGCCGCCGATCACGAACAAAAACGACCCCACGGCGACGAAGGCCAGCAGAAACCGCTTTTCCAGCGCGCGCAAACCGAGCCAGACGAACCGGCCCAGAAAATACATCCAGAACGGCGTCGCCGTCAGAAACCCGGCGAACAGGCCGACTTTGATATAGGTGATGAAACCCTCGGGCGGCGAGGTGAAAATCAACCGCTGCTCCTGCCCGAGGCGCTCGTAGATTTCCATGATCGGCAGCATGAGCACGCGGAAGATGTCGCCGGCGAAATACAGCATCACGCCCGAGCACACGGCGATGGCGATCACGCTGAAGACGACCGCGTTGCGCAGCTCGCGCAGGTGATCGATGATCCCCATCACGCCCTGATCGGCGTTGTTCTCCGGGGAAGTGTTGGCGGACGCGTCGGGCTCGCGGCTCACGAATCGGCCTCCTCATCGACCGGGGCGGGATCGGGGGCGGATTTCGCGCGGTGCAGGCCCGGCACATCGTGCAACACCCGCGCCTGCTGCTCGCTGACGGCGATCGGGCCGCTGTCGGTTTCGTCCTCGGTGTCGTAGGCCGGACCGGGATCGGGTGTTCCTTCGCGCTCCGCATCCAACTGGGCCTGCTGACGCGGGGAGAGCGGCGCCTTCTCGGACACGACGTTGGGACCGACGGCCTTTTCCGCCTCTTCCAGATCCATGCGGCGCAGTTCCGAGTTGATCTCGCGTTGCATCACCGCCAGGTGATGGCGCGCCCAGCCGTACATGCGCCCGAGCGTACGCATCGCCTTGGGTAGATTTTTCGGACCGATGAAGATCAGGGCGAGGACCATCACCAGGACCAATTCGCCCATGCTCATCCCAAACATGGAGACTCCTTGCCGCAAACGAGGCCTGCAAGCGGCGAACCTAACCCGCACCGGCGCGGCTGTCAATAAGGATAGACCATCCGTGCGGTGCGGTAAAGTTGTCGCGTTGTCGCTTGGTTAGGGAACGATGCGCAGGGTCGAGGCGCCGGCTTCGGCGACCTGCACCTGGTTGCCGCCGGCCATTTGCGCGCGCATGAGCGAATCGGCGGCTTTGTGGATCAGCTCGTCGAAGGTCTTCAGCGGGCTCTGGTGCAGGTTGTACCAGGACACGCCGATCGACAAATAGATGCGGAACGGGTAATCGCCGACGCGCACTTCACGGTCGCGCAGCATGGTCAGCAGCCGGTCGGCCAGCTCCGACGCGCCCTCCATGCCCGTGTGCGGTAAAATCATATAGAAGCTGTCGGTGTCGAAATGGCCCAGACCGTCGAAGATCCGCTTGCGGCCTTCCAGCACCCGCGCCACGCCGCGCAGGATGCGCGAGGCCGCCTCGGGCCCCTGCAGTTCGCGCAGGGCGCGCAGGCCGTCGACACTGATGAGCATAAAGGAAATATCGTCGTTGTGCCGCTTGGCGCGCTCCCATTCGGCGCGCAGCAGGCGGTCGAGGTAATTGCGCTTGAACAGGCCGGTATTGGCGTCGGTCACCTGGCTTTCGCGGATGCGCTGGTTGGCCAGTTCGAGGTAGGCGTTGCGGCGGCGCAGCTCCTCGCCGGTCTTGGCCAGACTGAACGCCTTTTTATGTAATTCCATCGTGATTTCATTGTTTTTAAGCGATCCGGGTTGAATCGCCTGCCCGACGAGAAACGCCCGCGAACCGTCGCCCACGCGATGGAACGAGGAAAACAGCGACAGGTCGGAATCGAAGGCCGTGCGCACCCGAACCATCTCGTTGGCGAAGCCCTCGCCTTCCACTAAATCCGGAATATCGCTGTCGTTTTCCACGACGACGATTTCGTAGATCGAGCGGCCGATCAGCTCTTCGGTGGGATAGCCCAGCACGGCGGTACACCCCTGCCCCGCCTCGACGACATTCAACTTCCCGTCAAACACCAAGGTGACGAGCCGCATGTTGTCCAGCAGGTATCGCAGAGCGAATTCTTCGATCGTGCCGACTGCCATACTTTTTCTCTCCAGCAGTTCCATCGGCCTAATTGACCGTTTGCTAAAGAGCGAAATCACTATTAATGAGGATTTATTTCCCGCCCCAACGGAAACCGCAACTGCCCGTAAAATATAAACAATGTGGAATCAGACGACTTTTCGCGCCCGACGGTCTACTGCTTGACCTTCTTGGGTCCGACGGTTTTGGCGACTTCCTCGCCGATTTCCGCCTCGACCTCGGCCAGCGCCTCCTCGCCCGGCCCCAGCGACTTTTCGGCCACCGGCTCGGGGGATTTCA
>CALBTQ010000588.1 GCA_937967875.1 uncultured Pseudomonadota bacterium | reverse complement strand
ACTGGAGTTCAGACGTGTGCTCTTCCGATCTATCGAATATCCGGAAGAGGAACAAAGCAAACGGGGTAACGTTGTCAACCTCAATCCTGTCGAACCGAACCCGAACGAAATTAACGATTGATCCGCTGCACGCCGTGGTCGACCGGGCGCTGGCTCGTCTGGAGTGCGCCGGCGCGCACGTGGAGATTTCGCTGGTCGACGACGAGTCCATCCGCGTGGTCAATCGCGATTTCCTCGGGCGCGACCGGCCGACCAACGTGATCTCGTTTCCCGACGACGCGCCCGATACGCTCGGCGAATTGATGGTCAACGTCGATTACGCCCGGCGTCAGGCGGAGGAAACAAAAAGGGATATCCTCTACGTGCTCGGATATTATATAATTCACGGGCTGCTGCATTTGGCCGGCTACGATCACGAACGGTCCGGACCGGAAGCGGCGGCGCGCATGCAGGAACGCCAAGACCAGATGGAGGATTTGCTGGTCGTTTTGGATAGGGGTGAAAAGAGCGAATGAACGACAAGGACGACGGTATACGACCGCAGCTACGCAGGTTCTTTGCCAAATTCAGGGCGCAAAAAGATCAGGAACAAGCCACCGCCGAGGCGCTCAACGATCTGGAGAGCGAAGGCCTGATCGACCACGACGAAAGCGAAATGATGCAGGGCATCCTGTACCTGGACAAAACCGAGGTCCAGGACATCCAGGTGCCGCGCACGGAAATCGCCTACGTCGACCTCAACGACGACCTGCGTGAAATCATCAAAACGATCATCAATTCCGGCCACAGCCGCCTGCCGGTGGTCGAGGGCGACCTCGACAACGTGCTGGGCTTCGTGCACGTCAAGGACCTGCTCGCCTACTGGGACAAACCCGACGAATTTTCCCTCGAGCGCGTGCTGCGCCGAATCTTGATCGTGCCGGAAACCAAAAAAATCGACGCTCTTTTGCGCGAATTCCAGGAGCGACACGAGCAGTTCGCCCTGGTGCTCGACGAGTTCGGCGGCACCAGCGGCCTGATCACCATCGAGGACATTCTCGAAGAGGTGTTCGGCGAAATCGAGGATGAATACGACCGACAGGAACCGCGTGTCCTGAGTCAAAGCGAAAACAGCGTGACCGTTTCCGGGCGTTTCGAGATCGAAAAAGTCGGCGAAATCCTTGCCCGGGAAGTGCCCGAGGGCGACTACATCACCGTCGGCGGTTGGATCGTCGATCGCATCGGCCGCATGCCGCACGACAAAGAAAAGTTCAGCATCGACGGCTTCGACGTGGTGGTGGAAGCGGCTTCGGACAAACTGATCCGCAAGGTGTGCATCAGCAAGCCCGCTTCCGAAAAATAAGTTATCTGGTTATAACTACCGCAACGTCGGCGACGTTCGTGCCGGTCGGGCCGGTGTACAACAGCGCGCCCGCGGCCGAGAGCGCGGCGTAGGAATCGTTGCGTTCCAGGTGATCGCACGCGTCCAGTTGCGCTTCGTGGATGCGGTTCATCGTATCGCCGTGCACGTAAGCGCCGGCCGCATCGGACATGCCGTCCACCCCGTCGGTGGAGAAGGCGAGCAGCGCCACGTTGTCTTTCCCCGCCGCTTCGATGGCGAAGGCCAGCGCCATTTCCTGATTGCGGCCGCCGCGTCCCGGATTGTCCGACAGCGTCACCGTGGTTTCGCCGCCGTAAATCCAGCAGGTCGGCCGATGAACGTTCGCGCCCATCGCCTGCCGCGCCAGCTTGACGCCGACTTCCCGTGCTTCGCCGACCAGCGGTTCGTCCTGAATGATGGGATGCAACCCGTTTTCGGCCGCCTTCAACGCCGCGGCCACCACCGCGTCGCGGTTCGAGCCGATCTGATAATGATGCACGTTGGCGAACGTCGAACGATCCGGCAACGGCGGCGCTGTGCGGATCAGGTCCGGCAGCCACGCCGGCGGCGGCAACTCCGCCTCGGCCAAGTACGACAGCGCCTCTTCGTTGCTGGACGAGTCGGGATAAAACGGCCCGCTGCCCACGATGTCCAGCCGCGTGTCGTCGGGAACGTCGGATAATACCAGAATGTGCGCTTCCACGCCGTTAAGCGCCTGCGCCAACTGCCCGCCCTTGATCGCCGACAGCCGACGGCGGATGGTGTTGATCTTGTGAATCGGCAAACCGCTGGCCAGCAGCCAATTGCCCGTTTCGATTTTCTGTTCCAGCGTCACGCCTTCGCGCGGCACGCACCACAGCGCCGACGTGCCGCCGGAGATCATGCCGAACACCAGCGGATCGCGCTTGGACCACACCTGCGCGATGTCCAGGGCTTCGGACGCGGCGATCACCGACCGCTTGTCCGGCAACGGATGACCCGCCGCGCGCGCCACGCAACCGGGCGCACCCACGACATAACCGTCGGGCGAGGTCAGGCTGCCCGCGTCGTACCCGCGTTCGATAATGTGGGCAAGCGCCTGCGCCATGCGCGCCGAGGCCTTGCCCGCGCCCAGACACACCAGTTTACGCCCGTAAAAATCCACTTCTTGATGGTCGATCAGCAGCTTTTCGGCGGCGATGCGAACGTGGCGTCGGACCATTGATTCAGGGGCAACGGACGCCAAAATGGAGAGCAGGATGGTTTCCGCGGTGGATCGAAAGTAAATCATGATATGCCCATTATATCGGAACTGCCTGTTTTGACTATCCGCATTATCGGAATTTTTTTCTGAAAACTCGATAATTTTTCGAATAAACTTAGGTGAGCCCTGGACAAGAATCGACTTTACGGACCAAAATGACACGCCCTGGAAAGCGCCCTTCGCAACCATCGCCCCTCGACGGATTGCGCGCCGTCAACGTAATTTGTTACGCCGGCCGGCGGGGGAGTGAGCGGCCGCGGCGATATGCGTTGGGGGGACAGGCTTGTGAAAACGCGCAGGGTGTCGCCGAAGGAAGGGAGGAGTGGCAGGCTACTGGCAGGGGCTATACACAGGTTATCGTGGT
>CALBTQ010000587.1 GCA_937967875.1 uncultured Pseudomonadota bacterium | reverse complement strand
CACCGAGATCTACACTCTTTCCCTACACGACGCTCTTCCGATCTGTCCTCCGCGAGTTTCTTGAAGGTGGGCAGATGCCCCTCTTCCATCCACCGTTCGGCCAGTTGCGGATCCATGCCGTCCAGGCCGAGCACGACCACGCGTTTGACTTTCGCATGGCGCAGCGCGCGGCGGCTCTTGAGCCACACGTAAACGAAGCGCAGCGGCCAGATCGCCAGCGAAAACAGCGCCACGAAAAAGGTGGCGATCAAAAAGAAGAAACTGGTGATGAACGCGAAGCCGGCGCCCGGACCGACGTAAGCGTGCGCCGGGGCGGCCGCGAGCATGGCCAGCAGGAACAGACTTATCGCAACGATTCTTCGCATTAGTTCAGATGCTCCAGCACCAGGCCGGCGACCTGGGTGATGTGCGGCGTCTCGTCCACGTTCTTGGTCGTCCACAAAAAGGCGTCGTCCTGGTTGTGCATACCGTTCAACCCGAAATGGCCGAACACCTCGGGGCGGTCGATCGCGCCCTTGAAGTCGAAACCGTCGATCGACACCGCCACCAAATCCGGCGCCTGCGCGACCAACGGACCATGATACGCCTCTTCGCGATGGAAGTAACGGCGCACGAGCTTTTTGCCGCCGTATTCCAGCTCGTTCAGCGCGGCCTTCACGTCTTCGATCACCTTCGGCGCGTCGGCCGGTGCGACCTTCCCTTTGGGGAAACGATCGCCGGTGTGCACGTAGATCCGGTTCGGATCGAGCACGAACACCTTGGACGCCTCGCTGATCTGGTTCAGGTCGCCGGGCATGTCGGCTTCAAACGCCACCAAGCCCTTTTCCATCAGGAAACGGTTGAGCGCCACTTCTTTTTCCAGGGCGCAGAAGCCGTGATCGCTCAGCAAAAACAGACCCGACAGGCTGTCGTCCTTGGTCAGCTTAACGTACCGGTCGGCCATTTCGCCGACGAACGCGTCGACCTGCCGGTAGTAATCGATGCATTTTTCGTGCAGTTCGTGAGCGGGATCGACCAGCGCGTGCCATAGATAATGATGCAGCCGGTCGGTGCCGGTGACGACGACCTCGAAGAAATCCCACTCCTCTTCGTCCCAGAGCATCGCCGTGGCCTGCTTGCGCGTTTCCAGCGTTTGGAACAACTCGCGCAGCGCCAGCGGGTGATTGCGCCGCGCCGTGTTGGTGTCGATGTCGATTTCGTAGTTCATCCGACGCAGCTTGGCGATGTACTTGGCCGGGAAAACGGCCTTGAATAGCTCGATCGCCACGAAGCCGCTGACCAGCGCCCCGGACAGTCGCCGTGCCGGGTACGTGCCGGGCTGGTTGAGCACCACGCTGCGCTTGCCCTTGAGCTCCAGCGTCTCCCAGATCGTCGGGGCCTTGAGGCTGCCGTAGTTGGGGAACGTCAAATCGTAGCCGCCGGGCAGCAGATCGGTGAAACCGAAAATGCCGTGGCTGCCCGCATCCGCGCCAGTCATGAAACTGGGCCAACTGACCGCCGAGATTTCCGGCACGGTCACTTCCATCCGCCGTAGGTTGCCCTTGGCAAAAATGTCCTTCATGCGCGGCAGCACGCCTTGCTCCATCAGTCGGCCGAGCAAGGTATGCGGCACACCGTCCAGCCCAACGACCACCGCTTTGTTTTTCTTTCGCGAGAACAGGCTCATGCGCTTCTCCAGGTGCAAAAATCAAACGCCAAACAGTACTTGGGTTGACCAAGAAAAACAAGTGGGTATTTGCGATTCAATCTCATGAGTGAACCTAACCATTCACCGCAAAATTGCCAAGATGCACCCGCTCGTGAACGTTCTTGAACCGCGCGATGGCTCCCGGTAGGATAGGACAACTCTCTCTGGAAAGCGGATGACGAAAAAACGCCTTGTTTTTGTCCTTATCCTCTGCCTGGCGCTGGGCAGCGTCACGATCGCGGAGGCCAAGGCGCGCATCGAGGGAACCACTTGCAGTCGCAACGGCCAGGTGTTCTCGGTGCAGTTCCATGTCGTCGAGGCGTTCACGCCGGACATGGAGCGGGCGATTTTATCCGGCATTCCGCACACTTTTATCTACCATTTTGAGATCATGCGCATCGTGCCGGCCTGGCCGAACATTCGCATCCATCATTGGCAGGTGCGCCGCTCGTTGCGCTACGACACGCTCAAGAAGACCTACACGGTCGATTTCGGCGACGGCAACCGGCCCAAGCAGGCCGACAGCCTCGACGAAGCCAAGAAGATGATGACCGAGTTCGTCGACTACCCGGTCGCGGTCAGCACCTCGCTGGATCGCTCCTTCAACTATTACGTACGCATCAAAGCGCAGCTCGATCCGGTCAAATGGCCGCTGATGCTGGACAAGATTTTCTTCTTCGTCACCATGTGGGATTTCGAAACCGACTGGGTGCAGATCAATCTGCCGTTGGACGGGGCGCAGGGCGATGGCCGGTAAGTCGATTTTCGAGTTGCCTCCCGAGGAACGCGAAGCGCTGCGCCGCAAACGCGAGATGATCGCGATCGTCGTGATCGGCTCGGTGTTGGGCGTTCTCTTTTTAATCGAAACGCTCTTCTTCGATTTTCGCGGCTCGCTCGGCGGCGGCAACCTGCTGTTTTTCAGCCTGATCAACATCAACGTCATTCTGGTCTGCCTGCTGCTGTTCCTGATTTTACGCAACGTCACCAAGCTGTTGTTCGAACGCCGGCGCAAAGTGCTGGGCGCGCAACTGCGCACGCGGCTGGTCTTCGCCTTCGTGCTGTTCGCCCTGGTGCCGACGATCATCCTGTTCTACGTGGCGATGACCTTTATCACCAATTCGATCGAGCGGTGGTTCTCGTTGCAGATCGAAGGCAGCCTCGCCGAGTCGCTCAAGGTCGCGCAAACCTATTACGAAACGCACGAGCGGCGGGCGATCGGTCACGCGCGCGACATCGCCTCGTGGCTGCTGACCGAGCCGGAATTGCCGGCCGACGAAAAAGACGAGGCGGCCAAACTTCTGCGGGAAAAACTCGCCGAACGTCGTTTATTGCTCGACGTCGATTTGATCGAGGTGTACCGGGAACCGACGAAAAAGCCGATTTTCGCCGGCACGAAAGAAGCCAAGACCGGCAAGTGGTTCCGCGAGGACAAGGATTTCCTGAGCAAAGGCTTCGCCAAACAGGAAAAGAGCGAGGTCTTTTCGCTCGGCGAGGCCGAGTTGATCCGCGGGATGGCGCCGGTGGCCGCGCCCGACGAGGCCGCGCAGGCGGTAATCGTGGTCAGCTATTACGTGCCGCAAAGTCTGGTGCGGCGCATGCGCACGATTCAGGAGACCTACGACAGCTACAGCCAGATGCAGGTGATGGAAAGTCCGATCCGCACCAACTACCTGATCATCCTGGCGATGATTTATATCTTCATTTTCTTCAGCGCCACGTGGTTCGGCTTTTTCCTCGCGCGGCAGATCACCGAGCCGTTGCAGCGTCTGGCCGACGGTGCGCAGCGGGTCGCCGCCGGCGAACGCGACGTGCATATTCAAAAAACGGCCGACGACGAACTGGGCATTCTGGTCGATGTGTTCAACCGTATGTGGGCCGAGTTGGGGGCCAGCCGCAAAGCGCTGGAGGAAGCCAACGAGGATCTGGAAAAAACGAACATCGAGCTGGAACGACGTCGCGCCAGCATGGCCACGGTGCTCAATAACATCGCCGCCGGCGTGTTGGCCTTCGACAACGAAGGCCGCGTTACGATCTTCAACCCCGGCGCCGAACGCATGCTGGGCATCAAGGCGAGCGCGGCGCTGGACAAATCATGGACCGACGTTTTCCCCGAGGAGATGCAGGAATACTCCAAGAGTCTCGGCGATCAGTTGCGGCTCAGTCAGCGACCGACCGTGCAAAATCAGATTGAGATCACCATCAACAATCAGCAACGCACGATGCTCGCCACGCTCTCGGTATTGCGCGGGGCGCAGAGCGACGCCGCCGGTGCGGTGCTCGTGCTCGAGGATCTTACCGAATTGCTCAAGATGCAGCGCGTGGCCGCGTGGCAGGAAATCGCGCGGCGCATCGCCCATGAAATCAAGAATCCGCTCACGCCCATCCAACTGGCCGCGCAGCGTCTGCGCAAGCGCTACGCCGATCGTTTCGACGAAGAGGTCGACAAGGTGTTTTTCGATTCGACCAGCACCATCGTGCGGCAGGTCGAGGAGCTCAAGGGGATGGTCAAGGAGTTTTCCGACTTCGCGCGCATCGCCGAGGCCAAGCCCTCGCCCACCGATCTCCACGAGCTGATCCGCGAGACGGTCGTGCTCTACAGCGAAGCGCACAAGCGCGTGCAGTTCGAAACGATCGTCGATGAAAACGTGCCGCACCTGCTGATCGACCGCGATCAATTCAAGCGCGTGTTGATCAACATCCTCGACAACGCCATCGCCTCGATCGTCGGGCGCGGCAAGGTGAAGATTTCCGCAACGATCCTCGATGACGGCCGGCTGCTGCGTCTGGAAATCGCCGACACCGGTCAGGGCATTCCGCGCGAATACCACAGCCGCTTGTTCGAACCGTATTTCTCGACGAAAAAAATGGGCACCGGGCTGGGATTGGCGATCGTCAACCGCATCGTCAAGGACCACGCGGGGCGCATTCACCTGCGCGACAACCAACCGCAAGGAACGGTGGTCGTTATCGAAATTCCAATTCGCACCGCCGAAGTTGAAAGCGAGCCTGCCGACATGGACGAAACCGAGTAGCCTTATTTTTCTTCCTTCTCCGAGGGAAACATCGCTTCGGCGCATTCCGGACACAGGCCGTGCGAAAACTGCACCTCCGGCGAATGTTCATGCAGATAGATTTCCACCTGCTGCCAGTAACCCTTGTCGTCGCGGATCTTCTTGCAGTTCATACAGATCGGCAGCAAACCGTGAAGGGTTTTCACCTGATCGAGCGACGTTTGCAGCTTGACGATCAACTCTTCCTTTTCTTTTTCCGACCGCATGCGCTCTTCGATTTCCAACTGCAACGACCGGTTGGCTTCGGACCGCAGGCGCTCGGATTTTTCCAGCACGAAGCGCAGATTCCACAACAACGTCGAGCACGCGCCGAGCACCAATACATAATTGATCGACTGCCCGAGGATGATGCGCCAGTCCAGAAAAATCGTAGCCAGCATCTCACGTTCCGCAAACAAGGGTGCGTAACCGATGATGCCTTTCTTCTCCAGAACGATGAGCAACGCCAAGCCCAGGTTGCAGAGAATATATGCGGCGATCACATCGCGCCAGTGGAAGAACCAGGAAACCACCAACAGAATCGCCACCAGCAAGAGTTGCTGCAACGCATTCTGGCTGCCGACCAGGTGCACTTGCAGCAAGCTGAGCAGGTAGATCACGACGGTGGTATAAATCATCAAGCGATAAACCTGCGAACCGTCGATGTCGGTCGACCGGACCTGGCGGAAGCGCCGGTAACTCCAGGCCAACACGGAAATGGCGGCCAGGCTGGAAAGAACCGACACACTAAAAACCGACTGGACGACCAAACCCTCGTTCACGACAAAAAACAGTCCGTACAACTGCGCCAGCGCATAGACGCTCATCACCAGGGCCAGGATGCCCATGCCGTTCATAAAGACGATCTGTCGATCTTGCTCATCGGCCATCCGACCGGACTTGATTGTCGAATACGGCTCGTGTTCCATCATGTCTCCCACTGGATATACTTGCGTCGTAATTTTCTTCCTGTCTTTATCGAGCGCTTCCAATTGCCCCGAAAGATATCATTGAGTCGCTCGAAATGGCAAACGATCGATTCCTTTTCCCCGTACCATATTCCCCCCTCATTTCCATATTTATTCTCAAAATCCACTCTTTTCTGGTGTTGCAAATATGCTACAATCCGTTTTCCGAAAACGGCATACAGGTGGATTGAGCGATGAAACGAAGGATCCTCATCGTCGATGACGAACCGGATATCCGCGAGACCCTCGGCGGCATTCTCGAGGACGAGGGCTACCGCGTAAGGTCCGTTTCCTCCGGCGAGGAAGCGATCAAGGTCGTGGGCGTCGAACGACCCGATCTGGTTATGCTCGACATCTGGATGCCGGGGATGGACGGACTGGAAACCTTGAAGAAAATCAAGGTGATGGACCCTTCTCAGCAGGTCATCATGATCAGCGGCCACGGCAATATCGAAACGGCGGTCAAGGCGACCAAGCTGGGCGCCTATGACTTTATCGAAAAGCCGCTTTCGCTTCCCGAAACGGTGCTGTCGGTCAACCGCGTTATGGAGATGGTCCGCCTCGAAGAGGAAAACCTGCACCTGAAACAGGGCATCGAATCCAAATTCGAGATGATCGGCAGTCATCCGCTGATTCAGGGATTGCGCGAGCAGATCTCCCGCGCCGCGCCCGTTGACAGCTACGTGCTGATCACCGGCGAAAACGGCACCGGCAAGGAATTGGTCGCCCGGCAGATCCACATGCATTCGCCGCGCAAGAAAAAACCGTTTATCGAGGTCAACTGCGCGGCCATCCCCGAGGAACTGATCGAATCCGAATTGTTCGGCCATGAGAAGGGCTCGTTCACCGGGGCCACCGAACGCCGCCGCGGCAAATTCGACCTCGCCGACGGCAGCACGATCTTCCTCGACGAGATCGCCGACATGAGCCTGAAGACGCAGGCGAAGATCCTGCGCGTGCTGCAGGAGAAATCCTTCCAGCGCGTCGGCGGCGCCGATTTGATCCCCGTCGACGTGCGCGTGATCGCCGCGACCAACAAGAATCTCAAAGACGAGCTGGTCAAAGGCAATTTCCGCGAGGACCTGTATTTCCGCCTCAACGTGATTCCGCTTTACGTGCCGCCTCTGCGCGAACGACGTTCGGACATCCCTTCGTTCATCGACTTTTTCGGGCGCGCGTTCTGCGCTCGCAGCGGTCTGGCCCCGCGCGAATTCACGCCCGAGGCGATGGCGATGCTCAGCGAATACGACTGGCCGGGCAACGTGCGCGAGTTGAAGAACATCGTCGAGCGCCTGGTGATCATGACCCGCGACGAAAGCATCACGCCCGAGGCGGTGCGCGAATCGCTGACTCCGGGTTCGTCGCACGACGAAGAAACCGACCGCCTTTATGCGATCAACGATTATCGCCTGGCCCGCATGGCCTTCGAGCGCGAATACCTGCAGCGCAAGCTGGAGGAGAACAAGGGCAACATCACAAAAACCGCCGAAGCGGTGGGCTTGGAGCGCTCGAACCTGCATCGCAAGATCAAGGCGCTCGACATCGAGATTTCGCGGGAGGAAGAATGATCACCCGGGAACATACGCGACGTTTGCTGGTCGGTAACGTGCCGGTGGGCGGCGGCGCGCCGGTCAGCGTGCAGATCGGAAGAGCACACGTCTGAACTCCAGTCACCGAATACGATATCG
>CALBTQ010000586.1 GCA_937967875.1 uncultured Pseudomonadota bacterium | reverse complement strand
TACGAGTTCGTATTCGGTGACTGTAGTTCAGACGTGTGCTCTTCCGATCTTCCACAGCCTGGCTGCGTCTTCCTACTGGGCCGATTCCACGCGCAAGGCGTACATTCTGCGCCGCGTGTTTCCGTTCAAACCTTCGCAGAACCTGGTGGTGACGGTTCCGGCCGCGGGCGAGATGAAATTGCGGATTGTCATGCACGCGCACGCGGACGCGGCTTTCACCGGGTTGTTGTTCAATCCGGAATTCATCCGCCGCTTCGGCAAGGAGCCGCCCAAGGCGCTGAGTTTCCTCAAGCGGTCGATGAGCTTCACGACCAAGACTCAGGCGGCGCTGGCGGGCATCGATTTGTTCAAGACCTTCGCCGGGCCGTTGGCCTGGCCGTTGCGGCCGTTGGAAGCGGTGCTGACCGTGCCCGCGCTTTTGGCCTTTGTGCTGAATCTGCAGATCGTGTTGAAAAACGAAATCGTGCCCGGCGCCAACGACGACCTGAGCGGCGTAGCGGCCCTGCCGCTGTTGGCCCAGCGTCTCCTGCCGCGCAAGCGCGACGATGTCGAATACGTGTTTGTCGTCACCGGTTGCGAGGAAGCCAGCTTGGGCGGCGCCGATGCGCTGGCCCGCGACATGCGTAAACATTGGGATCCAAAGAACACCGTCGTCTTCGGTCTGGACGGCATCACCTGCGGGCAGTTGCATTACGTGACGCTCGAGGGCGAGGTCAAAGCAATGCCCATCGCGCCTTGGCTGATCAAGCTGGCGCAACAGGTGGCCGACTCCGAGCCGCGTTTCGACGAGGTGCGCGGTTACGAGATGATGGTCGGCGGCACCGACACGGCCGCGTTCCTGGCGCACGGCTACGAGGGCATTACCTTGATTTGCCTCGATCCGGAAATCGGTGCGCCGTTCAATTACCATATGCCGCAGGACACGCCGGAAAACCTGGACGCCAAGCAGGTCATTTTCTCGCTCGATTTCGCCGAAAAAATGATCGAATCGATCATCGATCACAAACTCGGTTAAACGAAATGAGCGATCCGGACAAACGCTCCTATTTCGATTCCATCGCCGCCAAATGGGACGGTTGGGAGGATCTTGGCGCGTTGCCGGGCCGTCTGCGTGAAGGTCTGTCGGCCCTGGGCGTGCAGTCGGGCGAAACGGTAGTCGACCTGGGGTGCGGCACCGGCAATCTCACCGCCGTGCTGGCCGAAATGGTCGGCGAGGGCGGCCGCGTTTTCGGCGTCGATTTTTCCCCCGCCATGCTCGCCCAAGCGCAAGCCAAAGTCGTTTTCCCGCAAGTACGCTGGTTGTGCGAAGCGGCGGACCGCTTGTCGATCGAGGCGCTGAGCGTCGATCGCGTCGTGTGCTTTTCGGCATGGCCGCATTTCGACGAACCGCACCGCGTGGCCGAGGAAATTTTCCGCCTGCTCAAACCGGGCGGTTGCGCGCACATTTGGCACCTAGCCGGCCGCGAGGTCATCAACGAAGTGCATCGCGGGCAGGGAGAGCCGATCGGCCGCGATTTGTTGTCGCCGGCGGTCGAGGTGGCGCAATTGATGGAAGACGCCGGTTTTGTCGTCGAGCGGATCGTCGATGAAATGAAATGTTATTTGGTCTCGACTCGCAAGCCGTGAGCGACCGAACGTTTGACGGTGTTTCGATAAATAGGCTCTTTATTTTCGAGATATTCGCGAGTAAACTCATGCACTCAAAGTTGAATATATTCGCAACAACGTTTTTTCGATACTGGAGGGATAGATGATTCGTCGCTTGATGATGCTGATTGCGTTGGCATCGCTGCTCGCGTTCACCGCGACGGCGCAGGCCGAATACGGCGAATGGGAAGATCTGTGCGGGCTGGATCCGCCGGGTTACAGCAACGCCTTGTTTATGGACGGCGTGGCCACCAGCGAAACGACGGTTTACACCATCGGCATGCACCAGCCGACGCTGGACGAGCTGGTCTATAGCTGGGTGAGCTCCGACGGCGGCTACAATTGGGACAAGATCGTCAGCTACCGTTACGGCTCGGACGATTGCGACATCATGAAAATGATGAACTTCATGATCGCCCTGGGCGCCGGCGATGACGACTCGGCGGTGTTCGGCGGCTTCGGCGTCAGCGATCAGTGCATTTCCAATCTCGAACTGCCCTGGTGCATGTTCCTGTGCATGTTCACGCTCGGCCCGAAGATCATGTATACCGACGACGGCGGCGCGCACTATTATGAAGCGCAGACGCCCTTCGTTTTCGGCAGCGCCGTGGTGGCCATGACCCACGCCGAAGAAGACACCTATTACGCGGTCGGCGACACGGGTCTGGCGCTCAAGAGCGAGGACGGCGGTAAACTCTGGGAGCGCATCACTTCGCCCAATGCGGAGACCAGCTTCAACGACGTACAGTTCTTCGACGCCGATACCGGCTATGTCGCTGCCGGCGATCCCGAACCGGAAACCAAACTGGCCCCCAACGCCGGCGAGGAAGACAAAGTCTGGCACGCCTACGATCGCATCACCCGCCACGTGCGCTACCTGAAGGACCCGCAGTTCCGCAACGAAGTGCGCGCCCTCAATGCCAAACGCGACCTGTCGGACAAAGGCCTCAACGGCCGGTTGTACAAAACCACCGACGGCGGTGAGACCTGGGAATTGCTTTATGAGAAGCGCCTGGAATCGTTCATGTACATCATGATGCTCGACGAGGATCGCGGCTGGTTGGTCGGTTCGCCGATCGACGGCACGTTCCCCGATTTCACGCTCTACAAGACCACCGACGGCGGTTACACCTGGGAAGACTACACCGACCGCGTGCCGTTGGAAGACATGGGCAATCTCGCGTTCGGCATCATGGGCTTCTCGTTCAGCCCGAGCGGCACCACCGGGTTTATCGGCGGCGCCGGTCAGCAGGCGGGTGTGGCCTACAAATCGCTGCTGTTCTACTCGGTCGATTCCGGCGAGACCTGGCACTTCGACGAAGAAATACTGCCCTGGGGTCATCCGATCACCAACTTCACCTGGGCCCATGAAAAGATGGCTTACGCGGTGGGCGGCGATCTGGCGGCCTATCGCTACACCCAGGTCAACCAACCGCCGATTGCCCTGGCCGGCGACGACATTACGGCCTATGTCGGCGATCTGGTGATTCTGGACGGCTCGGATTCCTATGACCCGGACGGCGACACGATCACCTTCGATTGGTCGCAGGTTTCCGGTCCGGACGTTTCGTTGACCGGAGCCGACGGCTCCGCCCCGTCGTTCGCAGCCGCGGAAGCGGGCGAGCATTTCTTCGAGCTGGAAGTCAGCGACGGGCAGGAAAGCGCCACCGATCAGGTGAAAGTGATCGTGCTGGCCACCGGCGACGACGACACCGGCGACGATGACGACGATGATGACGACGACGATGATGACGATGACGACGATTCGACGCTCAGCGACGACGATGACGACGATGACGATGACGACGACGGCTGCGGTTGCTGATTGAACCGATGAACCGAACGAAACCGGCGGAGATATTCTTCGCCGGTTTCTTTTTTGGGGCTGGAAATCGACCTCATTATGATTAGCATGGCTCGATGATCGGTAAACGAAGGAGGTTTCGCGTGCGCCATTTCTTCCTGTTGCTGTTGTTGGCGACCGCCTTTGTGATGGGGCTCGGTTGCGGTCAGGACGATGACGACGATGCGGGCGATGACGATTCCGTCGTCGATGACGATAACGATTCCGCCGATGATGATTCCACGGACGATGACGACGATGACGGCGATGTGTTGCTTGCCGGCGTCGCCGACGACTATCTGGACGTGCCCATCGGCCTGCCCATGGGCGGCTTCGGCTTGCGCGTGGGCCCGAAAACCCCTTACAGTCAAATGATGGGCGGCACCTCCGGCTATCTGGACCGGCCTAACGTCAAAGCGCTCGTGTTGCAGCGCGGAACGCAACGCATCGTCATCGCCAAAGGAACGTTGCCGTGGGTGACCGAAAGTCTGCGCACGCAGGTCGTCGAGCTGGTGCTGGCGCAAACGGGCCTCGATCTGGATCGCACGCTGATTTTCCTGGGCACGCACACGCACAGCGGTCCGTCGCGGTTCATGGCGGCGCCGAAGATCATGGGTGTGGCGGGCATGGATATCTACCATCAGGCGATCGTCGATCGGCTGGCCGCTTCGGTGGCCGAAACGATCGTGGCGGCGTTGGACGATCTGCAGCCGGCGAAGATCGGCTTCGGATATCGCGAGCCCTTCGATCCGGATTACCTGCTGACCGCCGATCGGCGCTGCAACGACGGCCCCGGCGACTTCAAGGAAAACCGCTTGTGGGTGGGGCGCGTCGAGAACTCCGACGGTGAGCCGTTGGCCGTGTTGGTCGGCATGGCGATGCACGGCGTGATTTACGGTTACGCCGATTTGCAAATGACCGGCGATGCGCCCGATGCAGTCGAGCGCGCCGTGGAAAAACTATACGACCGGCCGGTGACCGCCATTTACGTGCAGGGTTCGGCGGGCGACGCGGTGCCGCAGATGTGGAGCCACCTCGGGCATCGCCGCGCGCAAATCAACGATTGGATCGGTTACAACGTCGCGCAGATCGTGCATGAAGTCAGATCGGAAGAGCGTCGTGTAGGGAAAGAGGGTAGATCTCGGTGGTCGC
>CALBTQ010000585.1 GCA_937967875.1 uncultured Pseudomonadota bacterium | reverse complement strand
CAGCTTGTATGTCGTCCCGCTTGCGGCGGGCTTACGCCACGCTTACTCGTCGTCAGCAGCCGCAGCAGCCGTCGTCGTCATCGTCATCGTCGTCATCGGGTTCGATTTCATTGTCGTCATCGGCTGCGTCGTCGTCGTCGGATGTGTCATCGTCGTCGATATCGTCGTCGATCATGTCGTCATCGTCGACCACCGGGTTGCCTTCGAGGTATTCAATCAGGTTGAGCAGCAATTCGCGGCCCGCCTGCGAATAGGCCATCGGCGTGCGCGCACCCGGGCCCCACAGTGCGTACATGCCGCTTTCGACGGCCAACGGAAAGTGATTGAGGTAGGCCGGATGCTGCGCGAGGAACTCTACGTCGTCGGGCGCTTCGCCGTCATTGTGCAGGCCGAGCATCGCGGTATCCGCACCCAGAATTGTCAGAGAATCGCCGCCGCTCAGGCCCAGATCGTAGGGCGTGGTCCACACATCGTGGGCGACGTCGACCGGATTGAGCGCCTTGGTCGCGTCGAGTTCCAGCATGTTTTCGCCGCGCAGGAACAGGTCGGTGAAATCGAATACGTGCACGCCAAGGTTGTTGGCGATGATGGGTTTGCCGCTATCGATCAGCACCGCGCTGTTGACGGCGTTCCAGGAGCCCTCGCCGGCGTTGTTGTCGACGATGAACAGGTCGATGTCCGCGAGATCGGTTTTAGCGCCCAGGTCGGCCACGTCGAACAGCTCGACGAAGTAGCCCACGCTTTCCAGATAGGTTTCGAACACCAGCGCGTCGGCGTCGTCGGCGTCATAGACGTACCCGACTTCCACCGGCTCGCTCTGTACGTACTCGATCAGGTTGACCAGCAACTGCCGGCCGGCGTCGGTGTAGAGCGTCGGGCCCATCACGCCGAAGGCCCAGACGGCGAAGTGCACGTCCTGCACCGCCAACGAGCTGTAGCCGGTGTATTCCTCGCACAGGCCGAGGAACTGCACGCCCAGCGGGCCGCTGCCGTCGTCGGACAGCGCACGCACGGTGTTAGGCGAAACGAGAATTTCCACCGGCGTTTCGTCGTCGAGGATGCCCAGTTCATAGGGGAAGTGCCACAGAGGATGGCCGATGGTCTGCGGAATCAGGCTGTCCTGATCGTTGACGCCGGCATACGTAGCCCCGGCGAAATAGCCCCCGGTGTCGGCCAGCACATACAGGGCGTCGCCGTCGCCGATGATCGGCCGGCCGGACGAGATCATCTTGGCGCGCCGCGTGGCGTCCCATTCGAGGTTGGTGTCCGGATCGATCAGGAACACGTCGTACTCGCTCAGATCCTCCACCGCGGTTTTGTCGATGTCGTTGATCTGAATCAGGTGAACGCTGTAA
This sequence comes from uncultured Pseudomonadota bacterium, assembly GCA_937967875.1. Taxonomy (GTDB): domain Bacteria; phylum Lernaellota; class Lernaellaia; order Lernaellales; family Lernaellaceae; genus CALBTQ01. The sequence continues at coordinate 947 of CALBTQ010000585.1, read as the reverse complement.
TCCTCGCCTTCCAGGAAGCTCTTGAAATCGGTCCCGCGACTGAGGGCGACCGAGTAGACGTAGGCGATTTTGCCTTCCGGCTCGACGGTGTCGTCGTCGCCGGTATCGTCGTCGGTGGTGTCGTCGTCGACCGTATCATCGTCGGTCGTGTCGTCATCCACCGTGTCGTCGTCGGTCGTATCGTCGTCGACGGTATCATCGTCCACCGTATCGTCATCGACCGTCGAGTCGCCGGAGACGATCACGTCATCCACGCCCCAGAACGAACCGAGCAGGCCGCCCCAGTACGAGAATTGGAAGCGCAACAACACCGCGTCCTCGCCGTCGGCGAAGGAGATGTCCACCGTTTCCACCTGTCCGCTGACGTCGCCGTTGGTCGTATACACGGCCGTCCACGTGCCGCCGTCATCGACCGACACGCTGACCTGTCCCTGGCTGACCGGGCCGGTCTGATCGAAATAATGTTTGAAGGACAGCGATGCATCTTCGTACGTGGAAAGGTCGATCTCACTGGAGACGATCGTTTTGGTATAAGTGGGCGAAGCGCATCCGCTTTTGGTGATTTCGGCGTACAGGGCGTCGCCGAAGTAGGTGGTCATCGTGGAGTTTTCGCCGGGCGTCTGCCAATCGCAGCCGCCGGTGCCGAAGCCGGTAAACTGGCCGGTTCCACTGGAGAAATTTTCCTGAAACACAACGTCGCCAAAAGCCACACCGCAAAAGAGAAGAACGACACACAAGCTGCAAAGAACGGTTTTCATAATCTTTCTCCTACCGCTAAATAAGTTGTACATTGAGAAAGAAGCTATCCGCTTGCTTGTGCAACCACCGTGCCGGATGAGGGAATATTTTTCTATGCCACCGGCGGCCAATCCGGTTTCACGACCAGAAAATACCTTTATCTAGATCGGAAGAGCACACGTCTGAACTCCAGTCACCGAATACGATCT
>CALBTQ010000584.1 GCA_937967875.1 uncultured Pseudomonadota bacterium | reverse complement strand
AGATCGTATTCGGTGACTGGAGTTCAGACGTGTGCTCTTCCGATCTGTGTAGACAAAGTGTGCCCAGCGGTGCAATAGGTGTCCGTTCATTTGATAATTGAGCGGCGTGAAATATTCCTCGTTTTGCGGATGCGTGTTAGGCCCCAGGCCGAAAAACTTCTCGGGAAATTTACGGTGGGTAAACTTGGTGTCCAGGTGCCAGGTTTCGTTGCCCCAATAAAAAGAAGGCGCCAGCGAAAGCACATACTGGTTGCGGACGGTATAAAAACCGACGAAGTTCAGATTCGAGGCGCGCGAGGCGGTCGGTTCGTCCGGCAGACGGTAATAATAAACGAAGGCCGCCCCGCCGCCGAAGCCGGTTTCAGGCGTGTAAAAGAGCACGGGCAACGGCACGAAACCGCTACGGCGCGGTTCATCTTCTTCGCCGCGGGAAACGTGCGGCAGGCAAATGACGAACGTCATAATCAATATGTTGAGCAGGACTTTTTTCGTCGTACATTTCGCCATTGGTTCCCTCTCGTTTTCCGATAAGATAACGGCATCGTCATGAAAAGCAAGTTGGGTCGGATCCTTTCGGGTGAGGAGCGTGCAATGCGACGGATGTTTTTCCTTTCTTTGTGTTTCGTGATTCTGGCCGCCGGCGGCGCCTGGGGCGAAACGCTGACGGTCGATTACCATTTCAGAACGCCGACGTTGCAACTGGACAACGACGGTTTCGTCACCGTTTCGCTGCCCGGTTGCGCATCGTTGTATCGGCCTGATCGGCCGCAATTGCCGGTGAAGCTTGCACGGATTTTATTGCCCGCCGGGCAAACGACCGCGTCGTTTACCGTCACGACGCTGGAATCGTCAACCCTCGCCCTGCCCGCGCCGTTGGCGAAGGGCCGCTACGGCTGGCAGAGCGCGGGCCGCGATGAAAGCGAAAAGGCTTTGACGGACCACGCGCAGATCGTGGCGGAATCGTCGCTGGCCGGCGCGCGCCTGTTGCTGGTGCGCCTGTCGCCGGTCGTTTATCGCGAGCGGGAAAACACCATCGAGACGGCGACGACGATTCGTCTGACCGTCGTCACCAAAGCGGCGGAAAAGAAAGCGCGGATCATGCCGTATCGCGACACGAAATTCGATCGGCAACGCATCGATGCGTTCGCGGACAATCCGGCCGTGCTCGCGACGTATGCGTCTGTGTCGAAGGCGGATGAGGCTTGGCAGTATCTGGTCGTCACCACTTCCGCGTTGAGCGAGGCGTTCACGGATTACCTTGCCTACAAGCAAGAGCGTTTCGGGCTGACCACTCACCTGGCGACGATGGAGGACATTCTCGCCGCGACCGACGGCCAGGACGATGCCGACCGGTTGCGCAACTTCCTGCGCGAGGCCTACGCCGCGCACGGCACGCGCTGGGTGTTGTTGGGCGGCGACGCGGACGGCGGAGCACAAAGCGGGCGCTTGGTGCCGTTGCGTTGCATGGTCGCGCGCGCCGAAGGGACGGTCTACGACGAGTGCATCCCTGGCGATTTGTTTTTCGGCAACCTGGACGGTCCGTGGGATTACAACGGCAACGGCCTGTATGGTGAAAGCGACGACGGCGAGGATGGCGGCGAAATCGATCTGCTGGCCGAGTTGTTCGTCGGACGCATTCCGGCCGACACCGTCGAGGAAGCGCGGCGGCAGTTGAACAAGATGCTCGCCTACGATCAGGCGCTCGCGCCATCGTCGGCGATTCTGGTCGGCGAGCTGCTGTGGCCCGCGCCGCCGGTCTGGGGCGGCGATTTAAAAGATCTGGCTTTCGCGCCGATGAGCGGCATGAACGCGCTGCGGCTGTACGCCCGCGACGACGCATTTTCGAGCGAAGCGTTGCGCGCGGCGATCAACGACAACGAACATCAGATCATCAACGCCTCGGAGCACGGCAATTGGTACAACGTGCTGGGGCTCAACTCCATCGCCCTCGGGCCGGTAGTCAACGATCTGCCGTTGCTGACCAACACGCTGCCGTTTTTCGGCTACAGCCAGGGGTGCTTTTCCGGCGCCTTCGACAACTGCACGGTGTTCGGCACTTACCAAGAACGCGATTGCATCGCCGAGGAACTCTTAACCGAAATCGACGCGGGCGCTTTCGCGATGATCGTCAACAGCCGCGAGGGTTTCGCCAACTGGTCGGAGACCGGCGGGGCGTCGAGCGAATACGACATTGCCTTCATGGAAAAATTGTTCGGCGGCGCGGTGCACATGGGCCGGGCGCTGGCCGAAGCGCGGGAGAGCAAAATCGGCGAACTGGACGGCAACGCCAACGCCAACCGCTGGTGTTTCTTCCAATTGAATTTGCTGGGCGACCCGCATCAGCCGCTGCAGGTGCTGTGCGACGCCGACGGCGACGGCTACGAAGCGGAGCGTTGCGGCGGCGCCGACTGCGACGATTTCGTCGATGCGGTGCATCCGGAGGCCGCAGAGGACTGCACGGACAATCGCGACAACAACTGCGACGGTCTGATTGACGCGGACGATCCGCAGTGCGCCACCGATGACGACACGGTCAACGATGACGACGATTCGGTGGACGACGACAACGACGATCAGGACGACGATGCCGCTGACGACGATGACGACGATGACGGATGCGGATGCGGGTAAGATGGAATGAAATCGGATCTTCCCTGCGTAGGGACCTTGCCGACGGTAACCAATGAACGTAGTAAAATAATTTCTTCTGATTGACAGCGGCTTGTCAAGGGATGCAAAATAATCGTGCAGGGCTGTTTTAGGTTATGTAATTCGGTCAACTTTCATCAAAGGGAAGAGTTTGCGGTCTGACGCATGCAATAGTTTTTTATATATACCAGGAACATTCATACTAGTCGTGTTGTTCCACCTTCTGGTTTGGTCGACGGCGACGGTCACAGCGGAGAATCGTGTTTTACGCGTGGGAGTCTACAACAATCCACCGAAGGTTTTCCTTACGGAAACGGGCAAACCGGCGGGTATTTTCATCGACATTATCGAGTATATCGCCGCCCAAGAGGATTGGACGATCGTCTACGTGCCCGGTTCGTGGAAGGATGATTTGGAGCGACTGGAAAACGGGACGATCGACTTGATGCCCGATGTCGCCTACTCGGCCGAGCGGGCGGAAAAATTTTCCTTCACCGGCGAACCGGTGTTGTCGGATTGGTTCCAGGTGTATGCGCGCAAGGGCAATATAATCAGATCCATCGTGGATTTGGACGGCAAGCAACTGGCGTTTTTGGAAAATTCGATTCAACAGGTCTTGTTCGCCAAACTCGTTTCCGATTGTCGACTGAACGTTACCATTGTTTTATTCCCGACCTTTCAGGATGCCATGGAATCGGTAGCCCGGAGCGAAACCGACGCCGTGGTCGCCAACAGCTTTTTCGGCACCAGCGAACTGCAAAAGTTATCCCTAGCGCCTACAGAAGTTATTATACATCCTAACAAGCTGTTCTTCGCTGGGGCCAAGCGACTCGATCCGGAAGTGTTGTTCACTATCGACAAACATCTTTTGAACTTGAAGCAGGAGCCCGGTTCGATCTACTACCGCTCAATCAAACATTGGATCAGAGGACAGGAACGGTTCGTCCTGCCGGAATGGCTGAAAATTGCGGGGGCGGTGATTCTTGTTTTGCTGGTGTTAAGCGTGGTCGGCAGCGTCGTGTTGTCGCGGCAGGTGGAACTGCGCACGCGGGAACTCAAGGAGAGCGAAGAGCGTTTCCGCGCGCTGACTGAACATTCGGTCGACACGATCATGCGCCTGGATCGAGAGCATCGCTTCTTGTACATCAATCCGATCATCGAAACGATGACCGGCATTAAAACGGAAAAGATCATCGGTAAAACTCCCGAGGAACTCGATTTCCCCAAACATCTGTGCGCGATGTGGAATATCGCCTTGGACAAGGTGTTCGTCGAAGCGAAACCGAACCGCCTCGAGTTCATGTTTCCCTCCGGTATTTGGATCGACCTGTTGTTGAGCCCGGAGTTATCGCCGGCCGGCGACGTGGCCGCGGTGATCGCTTCGGCCCGTAACGTTACAGCGAGCAAAAAGGCGGAACTGGAAAAAGGGAAACTCCAGGAACAGTTGGTGCAGGCGCAGAAGATGGAAGCGATCGGCCGCTTGGCCGGCGGCGTGGCACACGATTTCAACAACATCATCACAGGTATCAGCGGTTATGCCGAGATGATTCAAGCTTCATTGAAGAACGAAGACCCGCTCACTTCCGACGTCCGGGAGATACTCAAGGCCGCCGAGCGCGCCAAAGGCTTAACCAATCAGCTATTGGCATTTTCGCGCAAGGACGCCCCCGAACCGAGCGTGATTCAACCCAACGAAGCGCTGGCCAACGCGCAAAAAATGCTGCGGCGGCTCATCGGCGAGGACGTGCTGATTACGATCAAGCCGGCCGAAAAATCGTGGTCGATCAAAATCGATCCGGGACAACTCGACCAGATCATCATCAACCTGGCGATCAACGCGCGTGACGCCATGCCCAAAGGCGGCGAACTGTCGATCGAAGTGTATAACGTAACGGTCGACGAGGAATATTGTCTCTTGTATCCGGAGGTCGATCCGGGCGAGTTCGTCATGCTGGTGGTTTCGGACACCGGATGCGGCATGGACGCGGAAACGATAAAACACATTTTCGAACCGTTTTTCACGACCAAAGCGGAAGGTCGCGGCACCGGTTTGGGTCTTTCGATCGTTTACGGGATCGTGAAACAGCATAACGGGTTCGTCACCGTGTACAGCGAACTCGGCATGGGCACGACGTTCAAGGTCCACCTGCCCGCGTTCAACGGGAAAACGGAAAAGTCGGCGCTCCCGACGCCCGGGAAGTTTCCGACCGGCACGGAAACGATTCTGCTGGTCGAGGACGAGTCGATAGTGCGGCGACTGGCGAAGAAATTGTTAATGAAGCACGGTTACCGAGTAATCGAGCAGAATTCCGGTCCGCAAGCGCTGGCCTACGCCGAAAACTGCGACGAGCGCATCGACCTGCTGTTGACCGACGTGGTCATGCCCGGCATGAGCGGGCAGGAACTGCATCGGCGCCTGCTGGAAAAACGACCGCACCTCAAGGCGCTGTTCATGTCCGGCTACACCAGCGAGATCATCGTTCACCACGGCGTTTTAGATGAAGGCGCGCAGTTTATGCAAAAACCTTTCACCACCGAAAGTATCACCAACCGGGTGCGGCAAACGCTGGATAGCCGAATTTCCTAAAAACTGGTCGAAGCTTGCACGAGGCCGGTGAGGTCGAACAGGAGGATCGTCACCGTTTCGGGCTCGGGGATTTCGTGCTGCTCCAGTTGCAGGCGCACGTTCCAGCAATTCTGGATGCTGTGCAGTTCAAGCGCGTAAATCTGCTCGACGAAGTAGCGGTCGAGAAAGCTGTAACGGTCGATCGCCTCGAAGGTGATGAAATCCTGCAGCGTATAGCGAAAGATGCCGGAGAGATATTCGATGTCGATCACGTCGTTGCGGTCGAGGTGGTAGCGATACTCCGCGCCCAAAGCGTCGTCGTTGATCGTGCCCAACGCGCCTAACACGTTGAAGCGCGTCACGTCGTCCTGGTAGGTGTCGTAGTCCAATTCCGAGCGCATGATGATTTTGTTGAGCCAGCGGCCGGCGGTGGCGAGCGTCTCCAGTTCGAAGGTCCACGGCTGCCACGGGCGGCGTTCGTCATCGGGATTAAGCGGGTCCAAGTCACGGTCGGCTTCGGCGAAATCGTAACCGTGCAAAACGCGTAAGTCGGTCAGCTTCAGCGTGTGGAAACGCTTGGCCCGCGCGTCGAACAGGCGCATCCACAGGCGGTTGGTCAGGCCGTAATCGAGTTCGGACAATTCGCCGAGACGGTCGAAGCCGTCGAAGATCGGCAGTTCGTCCTGATCGACGTCGGGCCGGTAGCGATAGCCGATCGCCGGTTCGAGCTGATGCTTCAATCCGCGGATGATCGGCGCGCGCACGGGGAAAACGCGCTCGAAACGAGTATAGGCGTCCGCGCCCATTTCCGCGGTGGCGCGCGACATGCTGCGCTGCGTGTCACGGTCGCCGAGCTGATAGAAACTGCCCTCGCCGATCGCGTACGGCGTGAACGTCACCACTTGGTTGAAATTCAACGGCGCGTGCAGCCCCGGCTGCAGCGTGGCGCGCTGGCCGTCGGTGAGGAAGAAGTACGGATGCTCGTGCCCGGCCAGCGTGTCGAGGGCGCGTTCGTCGGCGGTGATTTTCGGCCGGTAAAAATTGGTCGCCTGCGCATCGAGGGTCCAGTACAGCGGCAGCGAAGCGATGCGGTTGCTCAGCGCGTTGAAGGTCGCTTGCGGATACTGCTGCCAGGTGTGGCTGTTGTCGTCGACGGTCAGATTGTCCCAATGACGGAAAAGCACGTTCAGGTCGTAATCCTGCCAGAGGTTGTTGACGATGAAATCGCTGCGCAGGTAGCGGTCGTAGCGCGCGGAGATGTCGCTGGGGAAATCGACGACATATTGGTTGTCGCTGACCATGTTGACCTTGCTGCGGATGTACAAGCGTCGATACGGATTCTGGTAGTACTCGTAAGAGATCGCCCATCGCTGATCGTCTTCGAGCCGGTCGTCGATGTAGTCGATGTTCGCCTCGCCCTCCCATTTGCGCGAGACGGCAAAACGATGCTGTAGGCCAAGTTTCGTCCCGCGATTTTCATACCAGTCGGTGTCGAGCGTGGCGTCGGTGTGCGGCGCGATGTTCCAATAAAACGGCACGCCGACGTGGTAGCCGTCGTCGTTGGCCCAGCCGGTCGTCGGCCAGAGAAAGCCGGTGGAGCGTTTCACCTTCGCCGGGAACACGCCGTATGGCACGTAGGCGACCGGCAACCCTTGTAAATAGACGCGCCCGCGCTCGACGATCGCGTAGCCGTCGAAGGTCACGTCGATGTACTCGGCTTCGACCAACCAATCGGCTTCGGCCGCGCCGCAATCGCAGGTGGTGTAGCTGCCGTGATGAATCAGGTAGCGCTCGGGGCCGATCTTCTCAATTTGCTTGCCGCGCACGTAGTACGTAACGTCTTCGTTTATAACGACGAACAACGCGCGCGCCATCACCGCCGTTTCGGCCTTGAGGTCGATGACCACGCTTTGCGCGCGCACAGTGCCCTGCGGCGTGGTGAGAATGATTTCACCGTCGCAGACGAGCAGTTCGTCGCGTAAATCCAGCACCATCTGATCGGCGGTGAGCGTCGCATCCTGCTGACGCAGCACGACGTTGCCGGTGGCGTGATAGGTCTGCTTTTCCTGATCGAACTCGACCTGATCGGCCTCGAGGGTCAACGGTTGACCGGACGCCAGCACGTCGCGCAGAAACGGCGTGATCGAAGGCCCGATACCCTCTTCCTCGTCGGTCGTCGTCGCGTCATCGCCCGGCGCCGTCTGCGCCCACACGGGAGCCGCAAACAACACCAGAACGATGATCAGCGGCAACGCCTGTTTCATGGGCCCTGCTCGCCGGTGAGGTGGCCGCGCACGAAGCCGACCAGGAAGATGCTGCCGGCGACCAGCACGCGACCGCCGGGGCCGGCCTGGCGCGCGGCTTCGTCCATCGCGGCGCGCGTGTCGGCAACGGCGGTGATCGGTTTGCCGAAACGTCCGGCTTTGGCGACGAGGTCTGCCGGCTTGGCGGCGCGCGGCATGGGCAAGGTCGTACAAACGATGCGATCGACCTGGGGCGCGATAAGTTCGAGAATACCGTCGATGTCCTTGTCGTGCATCACCGCGCACAGCCACACGGTGGGATGATGTTCGGGCAGCGCGTCGACCAGCGTTTGCGCCCCGGCGGGATTGTGCGCGCAATCCAGCAGCCACTGCGGTGCGCCGGGAAATTCCTCCAAGCGTCCCGGCCACGTCGTTTCGCGCAGGCCGCGGCGCAGTACATCGATATCGGTGATGCCCAACGCAAGTGCGGCGCGCACGGCGGTGGCGGTGTTGCGCCATTGATGGCGGCCGGCGAGCGGCACGGGCAAGGCGCGCAACGTTTCGCCGCCGACATGCAAATCGATTTCGCGATCGCGCGCGGTGAACGAATAGTCGCGATCAAGCAAGGCCAGCGGCGCGTTTGCGGCAACGGCGTGACCGATAATCATCTCAGCGGCGCCGGGCAAACCGCCGGAGGCGACGACCGGCACGTTCTCGCGAAAGAGCGCGGCCTTTTCGGCGACGACCTGCGCGAGCGAATCGCCGAGCACGTCGCAATGATCCAGCGCCATGTCGGCGATGACGACCAGGTCGCGCGGCAAAGCGTTGGTGGCGTCGAGGCGGCCGCCCAGGCCCACTTCGATCACCCCCAGTTCCACCTGCTGCCGATGAAAGTAGGCGGTGGCGAAGGCAGTGAGCGCTTCGAAAAAGGTGGTCGGTTCCGGTTCGCCCGCCTGACGATAGGGCTCGATCAACGACCACAGCTCGTCGGTTAGCGCCACCACATCTTCATGCGCAGATCGGAAGAGCACACGTCTGAACTCCAGTCACCGAATACGATC
>CALBTQ010000583.1 GCA_937967875.1 uncultured Pseudomonadota bacterium | reverse complement strand
AACCCGGCCTCCCTTCTCCCCGTGGGAGAAGGGGCGGGGATGAGGGCGAATCCCGCGATTTCCAGGGCTTCGCCCTTCGCTACTGACCATCCGCCCCTACGGGGCTCGACGGCTCAAGGTATCCCAAATTGAGAGTCAGGAAACAACGTCCTCCGTTAAGCCATAAAAAAACCGGGAAGCGTAATTAAGGCTTCCCGGTTTTGGTTTTGTTCAATCAGCTACGAATCAACTGCACCCGCCGCTGTCATTGTCGTCATCGTCGTCGCCGGCATCGTCGTCATCATCGTAGGTGCCGCCGGAGTCGTCATCGTCATCGTCCGTGCCGCTGTCGTCGTCGTCATCGTCGTCGTCGACCGCGTCGTCGTCATCGTCGTCGTCGGTGACGTCGTCGTCATCGGGTTCGGGACCCAAACCCTGCGAAGTGTACACGGGCATGATCGTGAAAATGCCGACCGCCGCGGCGCCCCACTTGATGCGGAAGTAGCCGTCTTCGCCCCAGTCGTCGCCCCAGGAGTTCTTGCAGATCCAGTATTCCTGCGTCGCGTCGTAACCGACGATCGTCACCGCGTGAAAGCCCTGCGGGATCGCGATCATCGTGTCGTACACGCCGCCCGAATAGGCGTAGAAGTCTTCGTAGATCGTCAGGCTCGTGCCCAACGGCCCGTACTGCAGCGCCTCCATGATCAGGTCGGGATTGGAGACCACGCTCACCACCTGCCAGTCGTCGATCTTGAACAGGCGGTCGGCCCAGTCCGAACACCGGTCGTCGCACGGCCACGTGTCGCTGGCGTGATAGGGCAGGCATTCCTCGTCGAACAGGCCGGTGCTTTTCGCGAATTCGAAGGACGTGGTGGTGAAGCCGCCGCCGCACCCCATGTTCCCCGGGCTGTTGTCGCACGAGAGCATCTGCTGCTCGGACAGGTCGATGCGCGGATCCGGCCAGTTTTCCGCGATCGCGATGTGGCTTTCGATCGGCCCGGTCGTCGCGAAGGCCCAGCACGAACCGCAACTATACTGGTTCTTGGGAGAGGTGACGAAATTCACGCCCTGGTAATCGCGCCAGTCCAGCGCCGTCGGCAGCTCCAACGGACTCTTGCGCGGCACGAAATAATTCTCGCGACCCGTCAGCGCCGGCAACTGGAGCGTCGGCGCGTACCAGCCGTAGTATTCGTGCATGTACCAGGCTTCGTTGTAATCGGCCGTCCAGGTCGCGCCCCGTTCCTCGTTCGCCCGCTGAATGTCCTCGATGGACGCGGCCTGCGCCAACGTCGCCGCCGCCAGAACCACCAAGGCCGCTATCAATATCGCACGTCGCATGTTTATTCTCCGCATAATGTCGTTCATTCGCTTCGCGGCGCTATTTTAGCAGGGGATATTAGGGATGTCATCCAGGCCGCGAAGACGACGCCAAACGTAACTCTTCGGGCTTCATCGACATCTCTTTTTCCCGATCACCGTTGGGATTTCAGCCTAGGCAAAGGCGCACTGTTCATTCTTTTTGCCGGAAATCCCGATGAGCCGAATCATGGTGATATTATTTCGTCTTATCTGGGAAACAGAATTGGCCACACAATCGCATCCAGGATCAGCGTGTGGAAGGTGAACCAGGCCGCACCAAGGACCGCAGGCCACCAGAATTGCTCCGGAGCCGTCGTTTTAAGCTGAGCCAGGAAGTAAGTCATCAGCACCGAGCCGAAGGCCACGGTAAACAGAACCAGGCGCGTGGCGATCCATGTGCCGGTGGCGGGATTGGCCAGCCAATGAAAGGTGAGCGTCATCCAAAAAGCGGAGGGGAGCAAAATCAACAGAAAAGGAACATGGAAAAAGGCATAGCCACGCCCGCCGGGAAGCGACACTTGTGCGGGATCGACACGGAAGAGAATATGAAAGAAGAATAGCAGGTAGCCCACTGCCGACAATAACATCGAAACGGTATAAATTATGCGCACGCCTTCGGGAATGCCTCCCCACAGGTCGTTCCCTTGCCCCGGGTGGGTGGCAATGCCGTAGAGATAGCTTCCGATTACTGCGCTCCCGCCGATCAAACTTACTAAAAATATTGACAGCTTCGAGGAAAGAAACCCTGTCATTCTTTTTACTTTCTATTTTATGCGGACTATTTTCATTATTTTTACCATCGACACGATCAATACGCTTGTCAACAACGATGGGCAAAGAATGGATTGGCATGCTCCTGCCGGGAAACGCTTTGAACGCCACCACGACTATGTTAAAAGAATGGAACCGGAGGAATCATGATCACACCCAGCCGCAAGAGTCGCGAGATCCCGCCGTTCATCGTCATGGAGGTGCTCGAAAAGGCCCAGGCGATGGAAGCCGCGGGCGTCGACGTGGTGCACATGGAGGTCGGCGAGCCCGACTTCGACACCCCCGCCTGCGCGATCGACGCCGCCGTTGACGGTCTGCGCGCGGGCCGCACGCACTACACGCACAGCATGGGCCGCCGCGAACTGCGCGAGGCCATCGCGCGCTGGCATAAACAGCAATACGACACCGACATCGATCCGGAGACGATCATCGTCACCAACGGTTCGAGCCCGGCGCTGCTGCTGACCTTCCTCGCGCTGTGCGATCCGGGCGACGAGGTGATTCTCTCCAATCCCGGTTACGCGTGTTATCCGCAGATCGTGACCTTCGGCGGCGGCACGGTGGTCAACGTCGACGTGTACGAGGAAGACGGCTTTCAGTATCGGCCGGAGATGATCGCCGCGAAGATCACGCCGCGCACCAAGGCGATCCTGGTCAACAGTCCGTCGAATCCGACCGGCAACCTGATCGACCGCGCGCGGCTCGAGGCCATCTGCGCCCTGGGCCCGACGGTGGTCAGCGACGAAATCTACCACGGCCTGGTTTATGAAGGAGAACCGGTGTCGGCGCGGCAGGTGTGCGCCGAGTCGATCATCGTCAACGGCTTCTCCAAACTCTTCGCCATGACCGGCTGGCGCGTGGGCTACGTCATCGTGCCGCCCGAGCTGGTGCGACCGGTGCAGAAGATGCAGCAGAACTTCTTCATCTCGGCCGGCGACTTCCCGCAACTGGCCGCCGCCGCCGCGTTGTTCGGCTGCGACGAGGATACCGCGCGCATGCGCGCCGAGTACGACCGCCGGCGACGCATGGTGCTGCGGCGCTGTCGCGAAATCGGCCTGGGCGTCACCGTCGAGCCGACCGGCGCTTTCTACGTTTTCTGCAATGTGAAAAACCATTGCGCGGCCCGCGGCCTCACCTGTTACGACCTGGCCTTCGACATTCTGGACAAGGCGCACGTAGCGGTCACGCCGGGCACGGATTTCGGCCCGGGCGGCGAAGGCTACCTGCGACTGTCATACGCCAACGCCTTTGAACGCCTAATCGAAGGGATGGATCGATTGGAAGGATACTTCCGCAACCGATAATGACATCCGGCGTCGCCATAAAAATCGCAAAATTCATAAAATCCATATTTATTATGGATGTTAGAAATTTCGGGATTCAATGAATGAAAAAACATTAACCTTATAGTCAACCGGAATTAGACCGAAACTTGATGCGGTCAAACCGCGATTTCAGTATTATTCATATATATAAAAAACACTGAATGCCGGGTCGATCTTTTAAGCACCAAGTAACATACAAAAATCGAGATTAAATGTGTTTTGGCGGTGGATTTCTTCGTCGGTTAGGGTTATACTTCGCCGATTCTGTGTGAGGGAATACATTAGTTATTCAGACAAAGAAAGGGCCGGTCGGCCCTGGGGAGCTTTGTCGCAATCCAAGTCAATGGAAATAAACGAAGGTGAGCCAGGCGACCCGAAAACCGGGTTGCTGCAATCACAGTAACTGCATGGGGAAGTAAACATGGCCTTGAAACCAGCCGAGTTGAAGAAACTCAAACAAACGGCGCTGCGCATCCGCGAGCAAATCGTCGAGGTGACCTATACCTGCGGCGGCGCTCATATCGGCGGGGCGATGAGCCAGACGGACATCATGGTGGCACTGTATTACAAGTTCATGAAATTCGACCCTAAAAAACCGCTTTTGCCGACCCGCGACCGGTTCATTCTGAGCAAGGGCCACGGCGGCGTCGGCCACGCGGTCATCCTGGGCTATCTCGACTGCTTCGACAAAAAAGAGTTGTTGGACTTCAACAAAACCGGCTCCCCCTTCGGCATGCATCTGGATTGGCTGAAAGTCAAAGGCGTCGACGCCTCGACCGGTTCGCTGGGACACGGTTTGTCGATCGGCATCGGCATGGCCATTGCCGCCCGGCTGCAAAACAAGAAGTACCACACCTACGTCGTGCTGGGCGACGGCGAACTGCACGGCGGCCCGAACTGGGAAGCGATCATGGCCGCGGCGCATTTCAAGGTAACCAATATGACCACCTTCGTGGATCGCAACAAACTGTGCATCGACGGCCCGACCGAGGAAATCATGGGCGTCGAGCCGCTCAAGGATAAATTCGAAGCCTTCGGCTGGAAGGCGGTGGAAATCGACGGTCACGATTTCGAGCAGATCGTCGACGCCGTCGAACAGTCGCACAAGGAAACGGAAAAACCTTTCGTCATTATCGCCAACACCATCAAAGGCAAGGGCATCGATTTCATGGAAGGGCTGGCCAAGTGGCACTACGCCGGGCTGGATGAAGAAATGAAAAAACAGGCGCTCGCCTCGTTGCGGAGGATGAACAAAAATGGCTAAGGGATTGACCTGGACCATCGACGACGCGGACCACATGACCCAAGCCGAAATTTACGGCGAAGTGCTGACCAAGCTGGGTTATGAATATAAGAATCTCGTGGCGCTGACCGCCGACCTGGCCGGCTCGACCAAAATCGGCCGCTTCCAGAAAGACTTTCCCGACCGGTTCTTCAACGTCGGCATCGCCGAAATGAACCTGTTCGGCATGGCCTCGGGCATGGCCGCTTCCGGCCTGCTGCCGGTCGTGTCCACCTTCGCCGCCTTTGCGGCCCTGCGTTGCGCCGAACACGTGCGCACCGACGTGTGCTACCAGAAACGCAACGTGAAGATCATCGCCACCCACAGCGGCACGTCCTTCGGGCAGGCGGGCACCACCCACCATTGCACCGAAGACCTCGCCGTCATGCGCGCCATGGCCGGCATGACCGTCATCGCCCCGGCCGACGCCTACGAAACCGCCCGCGCGGTCGTCGCCGCCATGGAATGGGACGGCCCGGTGTACATCCGCATCGGCCGCAGCTTCGAACCGCCCCTGCACAAGAGCATGGACAGTTTCGACTTCGAAATCGGCAAGGCGATCAAACTGCGCGAAGGCACCGACATCACCGTCATCGCCACCGGCCGCACCGTGCCCGGCGCGGTCGAAGCCGCCGAAATGGCCGCCAACGAAGGCTTGTCGGTCAAGGTGCTCGACCTGCACACGATCAAGCCGATCGACGTCGAGGCGATCATGGAAGCGGTCATGGAAACCCGGCGCATCATCACCGTCGAAGACCACAACGTCTACAGCGGCATGGGCAGCGCCGTGGCCGACGTCATCGCCGCTTCGGGCAAAGGCTGCGTGCTCAAGAAATTGGGCCTGCAGGACGAATTCTCCATCGTCGGTTACCCGGACGACCTGCTCCACTATTACAAGATGGACGCCGACGGCATCGTCGAGGCGATCGGGCAGGTGATGAAGATGGACTTCGAAGCCGACGAAGACTGGGAGGATGAAATCTAGCCATGCCGACTCGAGATGAATTACGCGCCCGGCTGTTCTTGTTCGCCGCGCTGCCTCTGGTCAAAATCGTTCGCGAGGACGACAAGATCATGCGCACGATCACCAAGAACATGACCGGAGTGGTGCAGTTTGAAAGCAAGGATTCGGATCTCGCCGCGCACCTCGTATTCGCCAACGACGCCCTCGAGGTCAAGCGCGGCAAACATGAGCATCCGACCGTTTCGTTCATTTTCAAAAACCTGCAAGGGCTCAACGATTTCTTCGGCGGCAAGCCTGCCCTGCCCGCCGCGGTCAAAGGCCTGTACCGGCTCGATCTGATCGCGCGCACCGTGCCGCTGCTGCTGTCGCTGAAACTGCTGATGCCCAACGCCGATCCGCAAAAGCCCGAAAAGCGTGCGCTCAAAGTGAAGCTGCTGATCTACATGATCACCACCGCGCTGTCCCAGCTCAACAAGGCCGGCGAAGAGGGCATGGTCAAAATGACCAAAACCAGCCCCGACCGCATCTACCAGTGGGTCGTGCAGGGCGAAGGCGGCCCCTCGGCCTATCTGCGCATGAAAGCGGGCAAAACCAAATCCGGCCGCGGCGTCTACACCCGCCGGCGGCCCTTCGTGCTGATGAAATTCAGCGACATCGAAGGCGCCTACCAGGTGCTGACCAGCAAGGCCGCGTTGGTCGATGCAGTGAAAAAGGGCTACGTGGTCACCGAAGGCGCGATGGAGTACTCCAAAGAAATCGGTTTACGCATGCAGTTCGTGGAGGAGCTATTGGCCTAGCTCCTCCCGCTGCGATTACACAAATGAATAAAAAAAATCATGGGATGATGCCGCGGACGAATAATATTCGCATGAAGACACGAGACGTGCAGCAAAGGAAGGTTTGCGAGTGAAGACGATTTCGCAAAAACTAGGCATCTGGCCAAACGACCGTATCCTGGTCGTCAATCCCGACGACAAGATCCTGGCACGCATTGAAAAAGAGATGGGAACGGAAGTGGGATTTCTCTTTGAAAAGCCGAAGGGCAAAGTGCCTATGGTGCTGATCTGGTTGCGGGAAGGGGACGACGCCACACAATTGGCCAACAATTACAGGGATTCGATCGACGAAACCGGACAACTGTGGTTCTTTTTCCCGAAAAAAGAGCAGATGCGCCAGCAACGGTTGACTCTCACGCGCGAAACGGTCGCCTCCGACGTGGCCCGCGCCAATCTGGAATCGACCAAAATCTGCTCCGTGGATGCGGACACACAGACCCTGGGATTCGTCCTGCCGTTGAAAGACTAAAGCCGGCGGCAAGCGCGATCCTTCCCCATCGCGCCGAAATCCCTCGCCCATAGCCATCTCTCCTCCCCCACAGGAGAGGTGCGCCCTCATAGCGGTAAAAAGTTCTCTGGCAACAAAACGCCTCTTCCACATCTTCCATCGCTTCGCTTTATCTTTATCAATCGACTAGGACGCGCATTCTATTTTCTGTAAACGTCACCTATTTTTTGCCGTAAAAAACATTCTTTGATGTAATTATAAGTAATTCTTATCATGAAAATTCAAAAGCCTTTGGACTGAGTCCACATTGCATTAATGTTCAAACGATTGAGCGAAGCGAAATCCCGCAACGGATGAAGCCGGCGGCGGTCGCTTCTAACCGACCTTGCGCCTTACCGGGCCGCCCCCGCGGGCGGCCTTTCCTTTATTTATCCGAACTTTCCGACTTGACCCGCGTGCGTCGGGCATGCATGCTCTTTGCCGACAGTCAACGAAACGGGAATGAATGAATAACCGACTCGCCGACTTCCGGCACGCGCCCGGCAACCACTGCGCGACCACGGCCATCAGCCTGTTGCTGGCCCACCACGGCCACGCGATCACCGAGGCGATGTGCTTGGGTTTGGGCGCGGGCCTCGACTTTTTCTATGTGGTCGACGAATCGCTCAGCCCCACGCGCATCATCATGGGCCGCATGGGCGACCTGGAAGTCGATTGCTTCCGCCGCCTGGGCGTGCCCGTCGCCGTGCGCACCACCGCCGACGACGCCCTGGCCTGGCGCTGGGTGCGCGACGAGATCGACGCCGGCCGCCCGGCGATGATCCAGGTCGACATCCGTTGGCTCGATTACTACCGCACGAAAACGCACTTCGGCGGCCACAAGGTGCTGGTCGTCGGTTACGACGAGCAGGCGCAGACCGCGACGATCAGCGACAACGAATTTCCCGAGCTGCAAACCCTGCCGCTGGCCTCGCTGACCAGGGCGCGCACGCACACCGCGCCGCCGTGGATCTTGCAGAACAACTTCTACGACGTGCGGATACCCGCGACGCTCACGCCGCTTCGGCAGGCGGTGCCCGCGGCGATCGTCGCCTGTTCCACGCGTCTGCTGGACGATCGCGGTCCGACGTTCGGACTGGCCGGGCTGGCCAAGACCGCCGCGGAACTGGAGCAGTGGGCGCAGGCGCCCGACTGGTCGTGGAGCGCGCGTTTCGCCTATCAGGTCATCGAAAAACGCGGCACCGGCGGCGGAGCCTTCCGCACGATGTACGCCGACTTTCTCGACCAGGTGCAACTCTATTGCGCCGACATCGCGCGGCTCGCCCTGGCGCCCCGCATGCGCGAGGTCGCCGCGGCCTGGACCAAGCTGGCGTCGTGCCTGCGCGACGTCTCCGAAAACGACGAACCGCGCGGATTCGACGAAGCCGCCCGATACATGCAGACCGTGCACGAACGGGAACGCGATTACCACCTCGCCGCGCGCGAATGCCGTTGCGCGGAAGCGGACGGAGGCTGAAGATGGCCGATTTCGTGCTGGTCAATCCGCCCCTCTCCGCCCAGGCGCGCTACGGCCGTCTGGCCGACGTCGGCAACCGCCTGCCCAACATCGGCCTGGCCTATCTCGCCGCCTCGTTGCGCCACAGCGACATCGACACGGCGATCATCGACGCCAACGTGCACGGGTACGACATCGAAGCCACGGCCCGCGCCGTCGCCGACGAACAACCGCTCGTCTGCGGCCTGACCGCCACGACGATCTCGATCCACATCGCCGCGCAAATCGCCGCGAAAGTGAAACTGCTCGCGCCCGATTGCGTGGTCGTGGTCGGCGGCGCGCACGCCACCGCGATGCCCGAAGCGGTGCTGGACACCTACCGCTCGATCGACTACCTCGTGCTCGGCGAGGGCGAAGTCACCGCCGTGGAAATTTTCAGCGAGGTCGAACATCACGGCGAACCCGGCGCGGTGCCCGGCGTCGCCTACCGCGACGGCGGCGTCGTGCGCTACAGCAAATCGCGCCCGTTGATCAAAGACCTGGACAAGCTGCCCCTGCCCGCGTGGGATCTGCTGCCGGAGCTCGCCGCGCATTATCATCCCAGCCCGCAGTCAGTGTATCGTCTGCCCTCGACGATTCTGTTCACCGCGCGCGGCTGCCCCTATCGCTGCACCTTTTGCGACAACAGCGTCTTCGGCCGGCGCCTGCGCGCCCACAGCGCCGGGCATGTGTTCACGATGATGGAACACCTCTATCGCCATCACTCGATCGTCGATTTCGCCTTCCACGACGAAAGCCTTTTCATCGACGAAGGGCGCCTGGTCGAGCTGTGCCGTTCGATCAAACGCTCGGGCCTGCCGCTCTCGTTCTCCTGCCAGGGACGCGTCGATCAGAAATTGCAGGAGTTCACCCTGCGCGAACTGGCCGAGGCCGGATGCTGGCAGGCGGCCTTCGGCATCGAGTCGGGCAATGACGACCTGCTGCGCACCCTCGGCAAAGGCACGACCGTCGAGCAGGCGCTTGAAGCGGTCGCCGCCGTGCGCAAGGTGGGCATCTCGACCAAGGCCTTCATCATGCTCGGCGTGCCCGGCGAAACGCGCCAGACGCTCGCAGCCACGCGCGACTTTCTGCTCAAAGCGCCGCTGGACGACGTAATGATCAGCTTCTACACGCCCTTCCCCAACACCGAGCTGGCCGCCGACGCCGAAAATCACGGCGACATCATCGGCGATCACCGCCAGATGAGCGAGCACGAAGTGGTCTTCGTGCCGCGCGATCTGACCGCACCCTGCCTGCGCCAATTCCGCCGCAAGCTCTACCGCAGATTCTATCTGCGCCCGCGCATCATCGCCCATTACCTGCGCCGCCTGCGCGAGCCGTCGGGTCGGCCGTTGCTGTGGCGCGCCGCGTGGAGTTTCCTGCGCCGTTTCCTGCTCAGCCGCCGCGCCTAAAAACTTGACATCCCAAATAACCATGATATGGTGAATCGTCACTTGGGGGCGCAGGAGAAAAAATGGGTCGGAAAATTCCTAACGCCCGAAGTGTGTTCTTCCTCATGCTTCTCCTTACCCTGACCGTAACCGGCTTCGCCTGCTCCTGCGATGACGATGACGATGACAGCAGCTTGCACGGCGACGACGATGAAATGCTCATCGACGACGATACGACCGACGACGATACGGTCGACGACGACACCACCGACGATGA